>NZ_JBQFPK010000016.1:0-101107 GCF_056534465.1 Ruegeria sp. D3 | reverse complement strand
GTTCCGCCAGTCTCTCGCGAGCGGGATGTTTCAAGCCGCACGAATGGGTCGAATACCGCATCGAGCATATGCTCGGGGATGCCGGGCCCCTGATCCTGGATCAATATTTTTGCCTCATTCCCCTCTTGCATGACTGAGACGTTGGCCCGGGCACCATACCGGCAGGCGTTTTCAATGATATTGCGCAGAGCTCGCTTCATCAGCATCGGCCGAAGCGTGACGGCCGGATTGTCTGCGACCGATACTTCAACCGTGTCACCGGCTTGCACAATGTCTTCGGTCGTTTTGGTTACGAATTCACCAATTGGGACGGTACTGGAAGGTTCGCGCGTGGCCACGCCCTTGGCAAATGACAGGGTGGAGTCCACCATCTCCTGCATTTCCTCGATGGTCTCGATCAGATGGTCACGGGTCTCCTCTTCCTCCACCAGTTCGGCGCGAACCCGCAATCCCGTCAGTGGCGACCGCAAATCGTGACCCAGCGCCCCCAATAGTCTGGTCCGATCGGCAACATAGCGAGTCAGCCTATCACGCATATGGTTGAACGCCTGCGTCAAATCTCGCACCTCGGTCGGACCAGAAACCGTCAGTTCCTGGACGTCTTCACCGCGACCAAACTGGTCTGCAGCCAGTGACAGGCGGCGCAACGGGCCGGTCAGCCGTGTCAGTAGAAACCAAATGGCTGCTCCAAGAATTAAAGTTGCAGTGAAACCGAAGCTGACGAAGGACTGCAAAGGCCATTGCAGAGGAGGGTTATGGAACCGGGTATCCACGTTGAGCCATTGATCGGTCGTCAGAGCGATCGACAGCTGCATTTCAATTGCGGAAACGTGATCACGCATCATTGCCATGTGCATTTCAGCCATTGTAGACGGAACACCTTCAACCGGCAGCATATCGGGAGAGAACTCATGCAACTCTACCCGGATGGGACGGTTTTCATAGCCTGGCAGAATTCTGCGGATTGTGTTTTCGACCGTCCCACCAGCGCTATGTCCGGTGTGATCGACTGCGGGCGTATCTGTAAGGCTGAAACGCACCAGTGGAGAACTTGCCGCCCGCAGGATCGCGTCGTGCATCTCGGGTGGAGCTTCTTCAATCAGCCGCGCGATGTTTGCGGCGCGTCCGGCGGTTTCCAGGCCAAGGGCCATGTGCACTGCCATTGAGCGTTCGTCGACGAACAGCCACAGGCTGACCAGTTGCGCGGCAGCCAGCGCGGCGATGATCAAAAGGATAAGCTGACCGCGCAGACTTTGGGCAAAGGCTTTCATCCCGTAAGCTCGCTCACGTCGGTCGACAGGCAATAACCGCCACCTCTTATCGTGGTGATGAGCTTCGGCCGCGTTGGGTCAGCTTCGATCTTGCGACGCAAGCGGCTGACCTGGTTGTCGATCGTACGGTCGAACAAGTGCGGGCTGCGGCCGGCGGTCAAATCCAGCAGTTCGTCTCGCGACAGGAGTTTGCGGGGCCGCTGCAGGAATACGGCCAGCAGCCGGACATCGGCGGTGGTCAGACTTTCTTCGGCCCCTTCGGCGGATATCAAGGTGCGACTGTCGGCATCCAGAACCCAGCTTCCAAAGGCGATCCGTTTGCCGCTCAGATCGCCAGCCGGGGGGACGGTGGTTTCGGAACGCCGCAGGATCGCCTTGATCCGGGCCAGCAATTCACGTGGGTTGAATGGTTTGGGCAGGTAGTCATCGGCGCCGATCTCTAAACCCACGATACGGTCGGTGTCATCGCTGAGGGCTGTCAGCATCAGGATCGGCGGGCCACCGGCCGCGGACAGGCGGCGACAGACCGACAATCCGTTTTCGCCCGGCATCATGATGTCGAGTACGATAAGATCAATCCGACCGGCCGCCAGTCGTGCGTCCATCTCGGTTGCGTCGCGCGCGGTACTGGCGCGCAACCCATTCTTTTCCAGATAGCGGCTGACAGCATCACGGATTTCGCGGTGGTCGTCGACAATCAAGATATGTGGTGCTTCAGTCATGGCGCAATCATAAGCCCCGGCGCGGTACAAATCCCGGCTTTTTTGTATCCCTTTGTATCAGTTGGGCGGGCTGCGACACAACGATACAAACCGGGTTGAGCAGGGGGGTGGTGGCGCGACCGAGGGCGGCCATATGCTTTGTGTAGAAACAAAAACCCGAGAGGTGAAAGTCATGAAACGTACCTTCACGCTGGCCGCTGGAGCCATTGCCGCGACTTTGATGGCGCTGCCCGCGCTTGCCGCCGGTCAGCATGGCAGCAGCGCGCAGATGCAGGGCCATGAGGGCGGCATGATGCAGGGTGCGCCCGGCGGCATGATGGGCGATCACGCAGGCATGATGCAAATGATGGTGAAAATGCATGGCCAGATGATGGGCGGCAACTGGCTGGCGGTTCTGGACATGGACGAGGACGGTCGCCCGAGCGAATCTGAGATCGCCGAAGGTCTGAAGGCCCGGATGCAGGCGCATGACGTCAATGGAGATGGCAACCTGTCGATTGATGAGTTCGAAGCGCTGCATTCCGGGATGATCCGCGAAACCATGGTGGACCGATTTCAGCATCTTGATGCCAATGGCGATGGCGTTGTGACCACAGGGGAAATCGAGAAAGGCGCAAAGACGATGTCGCCGAAACACGGCATGAAGGCCTCGAAACCTGTGACAAAGGCTTCTGAAACCAACAACTGAAACGCAACCGTGTAGCCGGGTCATCGCACTCGGCACAAACCACTGAGGAACAAAGCGATGATGGGCTATGGCGCTGGAATGGGGTTTGGAATGATCTGGATGTTGCTGATCGCAGTGTTGATCGTTCTGGCGATCGTAGCGCTGATCAAATACATCGCTAAGTGACCTCGGAATCCGTCACTCCCGTTTAGGGGTGGAGGGCTATGTCATAGGAGGAACGAAAGCTGGAGGGCCTGCACAGCAATAGCCGTTTGGTTTTCATCGCGGTTTTGATCGCGTTGCTGATCGCCACCATCTGGTTGTGGCTGTCTGGCGCGTTGGACGCAGGACTATCGCGCGAAGTCATTACTGCGTGGGTGGATTGGGCCGGCCCGTTCGGACCCGTTGTCATCATCGGCTTCATGACAGCCGCAGTGGTTGCCAGCCCAATCCCCAGCGCTCCGATCGCTGTCGCTGCCGGGGTGGCATATGGGCATGGGCTGGGAACCGCATTGGTTGCTATCGGAGCGGAGTTGGGGGCGCTGCTGGCGTTCCTGATAGCCCGTTGGTTGGGGCGCGACGCGCTGCGCCAGTGGTTCGGCGACAAGCTGGACTTGGGGTTGCTTGGATCGCAGAATGCCCTGATGTTGACCGTGTTCACCAGCCGCCTGATGCCTTTCGTTTCTTTCGACATGGTCAGCTATGCCGCCGGTCTGACCCGACTTCAATTTTGGCGGTTCGCACTGGCCACCTTGGCTGGACTCCTGCCGGCCAGTTTCGTTCTGGCCCATCTGGGCAGCCAGATTACCGAAACCGCGACAGGCGGCACCAGCCTTGCGGTTATCGGGCTTGGGCTGTTGACGGGGGCGCCACTTATCTGGTTGGCTTGGAAACGCAAGATGCCTGTTGGCTCTTCAGACCACGAATTGAGCCAGATCAATGCGACCGGTCCAAGCGGCCCTAAACTGTTGGAGAATGGAGGAAACCCTAAGTGATCCGCGCACAATGGATATCAACTGCGACACGGACGGCCCGAGCCATGGGCCGGCTGCAGGTCCTGTTGATCTGTGCGTTGGTGGTTTCGATGCTGATCTCTGTTGTGCCGTCCCATGCCGGGCATGACATCGCGAAGGCCGCCACCCAGGCCGAGCTTGTGATCGATGACAGCGGTGGGTATCCCGCGTCTCATCCATCAGAAGAATTAGACTGCTCAGTGCACCCGGGCTGCTATGCGATGGCAGTTATGGCGGCACCTGAATTGCTCTCGATGCGTATTGCTACGCCCGTGGCGCCAGAACGGTTCCGGCCACGCGCAAGCCTGCCGGTCGCACCACTACCACATCCGCCAAACCTGTCCTGAACGTGACCGGCAATGGCTCCGGAATCGCTCCGGGGTCTTGCCCAAGCCGTTGATTGCGGCCCAACTCAGTTCAGGACACTTACCATGCTTACCATTCTGTACTTTTTCGTCACGGGCGTGGTGCTATTCGCACTGTTGCGCCTGACCTGTGGCCCCTGTGTGATGGGGACACAAGAACATCATCCCGGTGTTCCGGTGACAACCCTTGGCTGGGCGCTCAGCCTGTTTCTGGCCGCAACCTACCTGCTGTGCGTGGCCTTTGACCTGATCTTTCCAAGTTTTGCCATGTACCGGGCTTGGATCGGCCTGATGCCCGGAATGACTTGGCTCAGCCTGCCCTCATTCCTGTTGGGACTGTTATGGGCGTTTCTCTACGGCTGGTACGCCGCGTTGCTGTTCGGCGGACTGTTCAATGTCTTTGCGGCTCGCACAAAACTCAACTGATTGAAAGGACAAAGCCATGAAGGCCATCGCTCTGACCCTGCTTTTGACGCCCTTCCTGATGGCCGTCATCTACCGGATTTTTCTGCACGTGCCCGCCAATGCGCGCGTTTCAGTTGACGAAAGGAAACCTAAATGACCCTGTTCAATCTGGCCGCAGGCCTGTCCGTCGCAGCTTTGACTGCGCCTTCGCTCACGCTGGCGGCAACCGTGTTCATTCCCGAAGGCAGCGCGGACTCGGTTCTGGTGATCGACTCCGAAACCGGCAAGACCGTCGAGCGGCTGCCGAGGCTCGTGGCGGTCCATGGGCTGGCCGGCGCGCCCGGCTTTAAGTACCTGGTCGCGGGCAGCTACGCAGAAACCGAGGCCACAACGCCACCAAAACCCGAAGGTATGTCCAAGGATGAACACGCTGCGCACCACGCCAAGCGCGATGTCACTGCGTTGCCCAAAGACAAGGGGCGGAGCCTGCTGACGATCCTTGATGCGGAAACACGCGAGGTCGTCCGCCAGATCGAGGTTCCAGGTGCGGTGCATCACACTGCGGTGTCGCCCGACGGGCGGTTCGCGGTGGCGACCCATCCGGGCGGTGACGGTATTTCGATCGTCGATCTCGATAAGCTCAGCTTCCTTGGTTTCGTAGCAACCGGGCCAATGCCCAACTATGCGGTATTCGCGCCTGACGGCGACAGGGTCTATGTCACCAATACCGGCAATGGTACACTTAGCGAAGTGGATGTCGTCAAAGGCTTCGTCGTACGCAACATGCCCGTCGGCGAAGGCCCTGAGCATCTTGTACTTAACGCCACCGGCAGCGCCGCCTTCGTAGCCGACAGTGATGGTGGCAAGGCCTTCCGCGTAGATCTTGCCAGCGGTTCTGTCACCGAAACCTATGACATTGGAGGCGAGTTGCACGGGATCGGCCTGTCCGACCGCGAGGGCGTACTGTTCGTGGCCGCCAAAGGCACCGACCGGTTGTTGTCGATTGATCTTGCTACGGGCAAACAGCGCTCGACCAACCTGTCACCGGCACCTTATCACCTGACGACCATACCGAACTCAGGCAAAGTGATGGTATCAAGCCGAACCGAACCGAAGGTCTGGATCGTCGATCAAGTCAGCCTGACGGCTATTACCGAAATGCCGATACTGGGTGAGGGCCACCAGATGGTTGTTCTGCCCTGAAGGACTGTGCCCGGCATTGCGTAATTAAACGGCTCTACGACCAAAGCTTAAACCAGGGAGCAGAACATGACAGAAGACCACGACATCAGAATCCACGCGAACGGCCCGACCGAGGTCGCTTACGTCTGCCCCATGCATTCTGACGTGCGTCAATCTGGGCCCGGCGACTGTCCCAAATGCGGGATGCACCTTGTGCCCGAGGGCGAGGTGGATGCGCATGCGCATCACCACCATTCCGCGCATCATGGCGCGACGGACGAGAACGGTGAATATGACATCGTTCCGACAGGCTATGACGGACCCGTATATACCTGCCCGATGCATCCGCAGGTGCGGCAAACCCATCCCGGGTCCTGTCCACTCTGCGGCATGGGGTTGGAGCTGGAAAGCGCGGCGATGGTGGACGAGGGGCCGAACCCGGAACTGGTGGATTTCACCCGGCGCCTATGGGTAGGTGCGATTCTGACGCTTCCACTTTTGGTTTTCACGATGGGCCCCTACGTTGGGCTGTCTGGTGTGCGAGAGATTTTTGGTGAGCGAACAACCCTATGGATTGAACTGATACTTGGCACTCCGGTTGTTCTTTGGTGCGGTTGGCCATTTCTGGAACGAGGGTGGAATTCGTTTCGCACCATGAACCTGAACATGTTCTCGTTGATTGCCATGGGGGTTTCGGCCGCGTGGCTGTTCAGCGTTGTCGCCGTATTGATGCCCCACATATTTCCGGACGGTTTTCGAGATTCAGAAGGCCATGTTGGGGTCTATTTCGAAGCGGCCGCAGTTATCGTTACACTTGTTCTGCTCGGGCAGGTGATGGAACTGCGGGCACGCGAAGGCACAGGAAAGGCAATCCGCGCTTTGCTGGACATGGCCGCAAAGACCGCCCGCATTATCCGCCCTGACAGCAGTGAAGAGGAAATTCCGCTTGAAGAAGTACAGGTAGGTGACCGCCTTCGCGTACGCCCCGGCGACAAGGTGCCAGTAGACGGCATTGTACTCGAAGGGCGCTCATCTGTTGACGAAAGCATGATCTCTGGCGAACCGGTTCCGGTCGAAAAGGTACAAGGCGAGCCGGTCACAGGGGCCACAATCAACGGCACCGGTAGCCTTGTGATCGAAGCAACCCGAGTGGGCTCTGACACAATGCTGTCCCAGATTGTCGAAATGGTGGCCAACGCGCAACGCTCGCGCGCACCAATTCAGAAATACGCTGACAAAGTGGCGGGCTGGTTTGTACCGGCGGTCATAAGTATAGCTGCGCTGGCCTTTATTGCATGGGCAATTTGGGGACCGGCTCCGGCGCTCTCCTACGCCTTGATCGCAGCGGTGTCGGTACTGATCATAGCTTGCCCGTGCGCGCTTGGCCTGGCCACTCCGATGTCGATCATGACGGCCACGGGGCGCGGGGCGCAGGCCGGAGTGCTGATCAAAAATGCCGAAGCGCTGGAGCGGTTCGAGAAGATCGATACTTTGATCGTCGACAAAACTGGCACGCTGACCATGGGCAAGCCAAAGCTTGTGGCTGTATTACCCGAACCTGGCCATGACGAGGTCGAGGTGCTGCGGCTGGCCGCAACGCTGGAGAAGGGCTCGGAGCACCCGTTAGCTGAGGCAATCGTCACAGGAGCCGAGGAACGTGGCGTAGCCCTGTCCGACGCCAGTGACTTCGAGGCGGTGACTGGTAAAGGCGTGAAAGGCACGGTGGATGGCCGCCCCGTCGCGCTCGGCAATCTGAAACTGGTCACCGATCTCGGACTCGAGGCGGCCGAACTGACGGCCAAGGCCAATGCGCGTCGGGATGACGGCGAAACGGTGATGTTCGTGATGCTTGATGGTTCAGTGGCGGGGTTGGTCTGCGTCGCCGACCCGGTCAAGGAAACAACACCAGCCGCACTCAAGGCGCTGCACGAACTGGGTTTCCGGATCATCATGGCGACTGGCGACAACGAACGCACTGCAAAGGCGGTGGCCGAACGTCTGGGTATCGATGAGATTCGAGCCGACGTACTGCCCGAGGACAAGGCCCGCATAATTCGCGAACTGCAGGAGAAAGGCGCAAAGGTCGCCATGGCGGGTGACGGAGTGAACGACGCACCCGCGTTAGCGCAGTCCGATGTGGGCATCGCCATGGGGACCGGTGCCGACGTGGCGATCGAAAGTGCAGGCTTCACGCTGGTCAACGGAAGCCTTGATGGCATCGTGCGCGCCCGTAGGCTGGCCCGCGCTACCATGCGCAATATCCGGCAAAACCTATTCTTTGCCCTGATCTACAACGCCTCGGGCGTTCCGGTGGCGGCGGGTCTTCTGTTCCCGCTTTTCGGCATCCTGATCAGCCCGATGTTTGCGGCCTTCGCTATGAGTGCTTCATCGATTTCAGTGGTGTTGAATGCGCTGCGATTGCGGGGGGCGAAGATTTGAGCACGCACGAGCATAGTACCCACGGCGCCAGTGGCGCGCTGAAGCCCGGATCAATCTCGCTGACCGGAGCCGTCGCCATGGGGACCGGCGTGATGATTGGCGCTGGGATCTTTGCACTTACCGGACAGATCGCCGGGCTGGCGGGGCCATGGTTTCCGCTGTCCTTCGTGGTCGGGGCCGTGGTGACGGTTTTCAGCGCCTATACCTATATCGCCATGTCCAACGCCTGGCCCTCATCAGGCGGCATCGCCATGATCCTGACCAAGGCATATGGGCCCGGGGCGGTTGCGGCGGCGGCCTCGCTGCTGATGGCACTGTCGATGGTGATCAACGAAAGCCTCGTCGCGCGTACTTTCGCGACCTATGCGCTCCGCCCGTTCAACATCGAGAGCGGACCGCTGGTGTCTTTGGTCGCTGTTGCGCTGATCGTCTTTGCCTATGCGGTGAACCGGTCGGGCAACCGGTCGGTGGGGTTGTGGTCGATCATCATGTCGGCGCTCAAGATAGGCGGGATCGCAATATTCGGCATCGCCGCACTTTGGGCTGCGGGCGGAACCTGGCAGGTTCAGGGCTCGGAACCGGCCGCGCCGCTGGGGTTCGTCGCCTCGGTAGCCCTGTCGATCCTCGCCTTCAAGGGCTTTACCACCATCACCAACAGCGGGGCCGAGATCGTCGACCCGCACCGCAATGTCGGGCGCACCATCATGATCTCGATCGCGATCTGCGCGGTGGTCTACCTGCTGGTCGCCCTTGCCGTCGGTGTCAGCCTGCCGCCCGAGCAAATCCGCGCGGCGCAGGACTATGCCCTGGCCGAGGCTGCCAGGCCGGTGCTGGGGCAGGGCGGGTTCTACCTGACCGTGGCGCTGGCGATGGTGGCGACGGCCTCGGGGCTGATCGCCAGCGTTTTCGCTGTGTCCCGGATGCTGGCGATGCTGACCGACATGAAGATGATCCCGCACAGCCATTTCGGCATGACGGGCAGCATCCAGTCTCACACGCTGATCTACACGGTCGTGATTGCGGGCCTGCTTGCGGTGTTGTTCGACCTGTCTCGCATCGCCTCGTTGGGGGCGTTCTTTTACCTGGTGATGGACATGGCGGTGCATTGGGGTGTCTGGCGACGCTTGCGCGGTCAGATCAAAGCCCGTGGATGGGTCTTGCTGACCGCCCTGGCGCTGGACTGCGTAGTCCTGACCGCGTTCACAATACTCAAGCTGCGCTCCGACCCGATGATCGTAGTATATGCCGTTGCTGGCATCGGCTTGGTCTTCGTCTATGAGCGCATCTTTCTCAAACAATGGATCATCGAAAAGGAGACAAATCAGCTATGACCCAATCAAATTTCGACGAAACCCGCGCCACACAGGAGACGACCGAAAGGGTCAGCTCTGACGTAACGGCCGAAGCGCCCAAAACCGAAGATCAGACGGCCAACGGTGCCAAGCGTAATTGGCTCCCGGTTGTCATTGCGATCGCGTTGGGCGCCGCTGTTCTGGGCTGGGAATACCGCGAGACACTCTATCCTTTGCTCAGTTCTCCGTTGCTGTTCTTGCTGGTCTGCGTGGGCATGCATTTCTTAATGCATCGCGGCCACGGCAAACACTGAGAACGGCGCCCTGTATGGCTGGCGGCTTTGCGGCAAGAACACTGCGCAACAAGGAGCAGCAACGGCCAACTGATCAGAACAAATTTGTAACCCAATAAGGAAGGGAAATTGCCATGTTAGCAAATCCAATTCGGAGAGCAGCAACTGAACTGCACCTGACGGCCGGTGCACTAACTGTAAAGGCATTGCACGGTGACACCGACGAAGATCACTCTGATGAATAGGGAATGGGGCATCGCGGTGAAGAAGAGGACCAAGGCGACTGATCCACCTCGTCCGAGTCCTATAATTCGATGAACCCGTCCTGACGCACAGGAGGAACAATATGTCTGAATTTTCTGAAAGACAGGCACCTT
This sequence comes from Ruegeria sp. D3, assembly GCF_056534465.1. NCBI lineage: Bacteria > Pseudomonadati > Pseudomonadota > Alphaproteobacteria > Rhodobacterales > Roseobacteraceae > Ruegeria > Ruegeria sp. D3. The sequence goes on along the minus strand of NZ_JBQFPK010000016.1, from coordinate 91,081 downwards.
CAGAGCCTGAAACTCGGCGCGATTTCTTATACTTCGTCACCGGCGGTGCCGCCATCGTGGCCACGGGCGCGGCGGTCTGGCCACTTGTTAACAGCATGAACCCCAGTGCAGACATCTCCGCCCAAGCCGTTGTCGACATAGATCTTGAAGGTGTCGGACCAGGAACGAGGATCACTGTTAAATGGAAAGGCAAGCCGATCTTTATCGACCACCGGACTAAAGAGCGGATCGCGCTGGCGATAGCAGAAGACGATGCACCAATGATCGACCCGCAACCTGACGCCGAGCGCGTACAGCGACCGGAATGGCTGGTAGTTATTGGCGTTTGCACCCATCTGGGATGCATACCACTCGGGCAGGGCGGCAGCGAACCCACCGGAGACTGGGACGGTTGGTTCTGTCCGTGTCACGGTTCACATTACGACACGTCTGGCAGAATTCGGAAAGGCCCCGCGCCCCGCAACCTCGATCTGCCCCCTTACGAGTTCGTCACCGACACACGGGTCAAAATTGGGTGACGGCGCGGTGAACTTTGTTCAGAGGCGCGTGCCTCACCAAGTTCGTTTGTCAGTCCTCGAATATCCCTCGATCAGCGCCGCGATGCTATGTGGCGGAATTCGACATGTACCCCGCTTTCTGGAGTTTTCGAGAAGAGACCTCGCCGTCATGTTCTGAACGGAACAATTCTAATCGCTGCGCTCAACGTTTTCTGCTTCGCCCATGTTTAGACATGCCATCTTGCCTTTTGACAGGATCGCATCTGAATTGCGGGTTGAGAGGAAACGCTTTGGTCCTGAACAAGGTGCTATTTCAACCCCGTGTCAGCCGCGCGGCGATCGCGACCTGTCCCAGCGCGGCCAGGATCGCAGCGATGAACACGGCTTCGATGGCGATCATGCTGACCACCACACCGCCCACAAGCGGCGCCAGCGCCGCCGGGGCCGCAAAGCTGTTGAACCACGCGGAATAGGCCGGGCGGCGGTCGTCGGGCGAGATCTCCAGCAAATAGCCGAGATAGCCGATGGTCACCCCGTTCATCATCGCGCCGATCAGGAAGAACAGCACCGCGAAACCGGTCAGCCCCGAACCCGTGACCACAAGCAGCAAAACCAGCACCGGAGGTCCGAGACGCACCAGTGCCACTATCCCCAGCAGGCGCAATTTGCCCGCCTGGTCTCCGATGTGGCCCCAGAGCGGATTCGAGGCCAGCGCGCCGACAGTCTGCGCCGCCAACAGCGTTCCGACATCCGCCGCCCCGAGGCCGCTGCGGCTGGCGGCAACGACATAGAACGGCAACGCCATCAGCGTCGCTGCACCAAGCCATTGGAAGATCAGGAACAGCCGGAACCGGTGGTCCTGCCGCAGCGTCGAGAAACCTTCGCGCAGAAATCCAGACAGATTGGCAGGACGGTCCCGTGGCGCCCTTGCAGCGGTAGCGGGCTCACCCGCGGAGACAAAAAGCGTCGCAGAGACGATCATCAGCACCGCGCCGAGCCAGAAGATCAGCGCATAGGCCCTGAGCGGCGGCATCACGTCGAGCGCGTGTCGCAGAAAGCCCGCCACCAGAACCGCCAGAACACCGCCGCCGAAAAAGCGCCAGGCCAACATCCGGCTGCGGCGCTCGGACGGGATCGCCCGGCCGACGATGTCGTTGTAGGGCACCGCGACCACGCCGCTGACAAAGGCATAGACCGTCCACAATCCCAGCATCCCGAGCGCCAGCGGAACCGGAGGCCAATCGACCTGAGGCCAGTCGGCCCCCCACCACAGAAGAATACCGATCATCGCGACCGTGATCGCCCGCCCATAGGCACCAAGGGCGTAGAACGGCATCCGCCGATCGGTGCGCTCGGCGAGGTAGCCCACCGCGAACTGGGGCAGCAGCCAGCCAAGACGCAGGACCGTGCTGGCATAGCCCACGGCCAGCGCGCTACCGGTCAGCATATGCACCAGACTGGCCACCACCGTCGCGCTGTCCACCGCCGCCGACCCGCCCTGAAACACCGCACCAGCACCGGCGATGCGCCAAAATCTCGTGTCTTCGGGATTACGCCTTGCCATTCGCCGCCTCTGCCTCCGCCCGGGCGCGGCGGATGTCGATGCCGCTCTGCCACAACACCGTCAGGCCGATCCCGACCACCAGAAGGATCGTCAGCACATAGTTGAACAGGATCATCAGAAGGGCGGTTTCGTCCGGAACGCCAAGCACCTTGAGCGCGAACCCCGCTCCAAAGACAAAGCTCGCCGGGATGCGCACGAAACGACCCAGAACCATGGCGAACCCGGCAAACACCATCAGGAACAGGTAATCCCACGCGCTCAGCACCACGCCAACCGCCAGCCCGGCCCACAGGAAATGGGTTGTCGCCACCAGCTTACCCGCAATGGCTGCGGCAATGGCGGCGACGCGGCGGGCCCGTGCCTGTGGCCAGACGATCCCTTCACCGAGCGCGGTGCGCAGATACGCGCCATCGGCCCCGATGCGGGCGGCAGCCCAGTCGAAGAGTCGGCAGACCAGAGGGTCCTCGCTCAGAAGTGACGCGCGGAACCGGAACAGAACCCAAAGCAGGCTGCCGAAAAGCATCAGGTTCAACAGGCCCGCAACGCTCAATCCCAGCCGCAGGTCACCCTCGATCTGTGGAATCTGGCCGGCGGCGGCCACCGCTCCGGCAAAAAGGGCGAAAACGACGCCGTCGAGGAACCGGGCGATGATCGCGGTTGCAAGCACGGTCGCCATCTTCAAGCGGTCGAGCCGGGCAACCAGCCAGGCCCGGACCAGCGGGCTGATGCCGAGCGGGACAAGGACATTTGCGCCATAACCTGCCAGTAGCGCCCCCGTCAGCCGCAGGGTGCCGACGGGTTTCACGTCGAACAGGATCTGCCGCCACTTCCAGCCGCTCATCAGCTGCTCCAGCAGGATGGTGGCGGCAAGAATCGCGATCCAGAACATGTTGGCTCCGCGCAGGCCCTGCAGAAACAGCGCAAAATCGAGGCTGCCGTAGAGCGCAAACACCAGATAGAGCGCCAGGGCGGAGCCGAATATCGGCAGCAGCCACCGTTTCAGGAAGGTCCGCATTTGACATCCTCGCAACTACCAAGACCTCAATGTTTTAACCTCCGTATCATGATACGGTGTCAAGATGACGGTGACGGAGGGAGACTGCGATGCAACCACTCAAGATCGGCCAGGCCGCGCGCGAGACCGGGATAGGCGTCGAGACGATCAGATTTTATGAAAAGAAGGGCCTTGTCACTCAGCCGCCGCGCCCAATTGACGGCGGCGCGCGGGACTATGGTGGTGACACGCTTTGGCGGCTAAAATTCATATCCGGCGCTAAGAAGCTCGGATTTTCGCTGGCAGAAATCGCGGAAATTTTGGAGTTGCGCACGGCACCAAATACCGAGTGCGTCGCGATGCAGGCCAGAGCGCGCAAAAAGCGGGACGAAATTCAGGAACGGATCGAAGGGCTTGCACGGTTGAGGAACAATCTGGACGAGCTGATCGCGGCGTGTCCGGGGCGTGGTGGAATTCAGAACTGTTCGATCGTGGGCGCCATAGAACGCAGCAGTGAGAAATAGGCGCAATTCCGGCCTTGAACGGAGGGTAGCGGCGTTGCTTGCGAACCGGGTTATTGCCAAGCAGGACCCAGAACGGCAGGTGCAGCGAAAAAAGGAGAGCGAGGGTTCCGCTTCCGAGCAGAGTTTGCGCCAGATCATTGTGAGAAATCCCTGCGTCGCCCAGAAAGCCATATCTGATGAGTGTCGGAGGGTGACGGACAAGTCGGCCCTGTAAATGCGGTCCAGCTTTTATCCTACCGGTGCGATTTTATATCGGTTTAAGACAAGTTTACCCAAGAGGGAACATGACAATGAATAACCTGAGCCGCCGCCGCTTGATGCAAGGAGCCGCGGCAATTGCGTGCAGCGCGGCGCTTCCCGCCTTCGCGAAAACCGGTCCCTCAATCCATGTCCTGAAGGATCCGAATTGTGGGTGCTGCGGATCGTGGATCAAAATCATGCGGGCGGAAGGTTTTGAAGTAGGCGTGGAAAACAGTGCTTGGGAGGCCTTGAACGCTTACAAAACCGCCAATGGGATTCCGGAGGGCATGATGTCATGCCACACGGGTCGCGTGGAGGGCTACATGATCGAAGGACACGTCCCATCCGCTGACATTCGGCGCCTGCTGGGCGAACGCCCGAATGCTGTCGGACTGTCGGTTCCGGGAATGCCTTTCGGCTCACCGGGCATGGGGCCGGAAAGTGAACGCGAAGCCTTCGACGTCTTTCTGATCCGCAAGGATGGAACCACAGAGGTGTTCGCCAGCTACCCGGCCGCATAATTTCCCGATGGCGCTGGCAAGATCCTGACAAACACGGCGCTCGCTTCTGCTGCCTGGTTTACGTGACATTCTTCACGGCAAACCAGTTGATCCGTGACTTCACGCCTGCCTTGTCCTACCGGGCAAGTTCCAGCCTACGGTGAAAAAATACCTGCGTCCGCAAAGCCTGATGACCGGCTTTGCGGACAAAACCGACATCCCGGTCGCCGTATCAACCGCAGCATTTGTCGCCCGCCTGAATTGGCGGGCATGGGGCCGATCCGTAGGAACAGTAGACGCAGCAATCGCCGGGAAGTGGCTTCAGGACTTTTCCGCAAGATGTGCATTCGTAGAACCACTGGCACGCGTCTGTTGGCATCGTTTCAGGCCTTGAATGTCCACATTCCGGGCAGATGATCGTGCTGACAAGGTTCGGGTGCTTTTCACTCATGGCGTCACATCAAGGTTATCAGGAAATCATTTATTCGGATTTCGTTGAGCACGATAACCCAAGCGATGGCCGTCAACGCAAAACTGCCTGTCAGCCACCATTTGAAGCGGTCGAGCGAACCACGGCGATACGCGACGATGCCAGAGAGAAACAGCAGGGCCGTCGAACCGCCGAGCACGTAATAACTCGCGGCGGCGATCTTGCCGAATACGGCCAGCCAGCTCCCTCCCAAGCCAAGCAAAATCAAGGCCATCGGCAAGATGCAGCAGGTCGCAACGCCAAGTGCGGTAAACGATCCAAGAAAGCTTGCGCCAACAAACTTGCTCATGGTCAGCTTTCTCCGGCTTTGACGAACTCGAGCGGAAGCCGGTTCGACTTCCTCGATTTTTGCTTCGCGCGGTATGTGAAATTCGACATCATGACCGACAACATGCACCCTGTAGTAGCTACAGGTTCAAGGGAAAGGTCATCACATGATTGCGATTGGCGAAGCGGCGAGATTGACCGGTCTGTCGGTCGAGACGATCCGCTACTACGAACGGGAAGGCATAGTCGAGAAAGCCGGTCGAACCGCCTCGGGACGCCGCGCATACACGGAACGGGAAATCTCCGAGCTCAGATTCATCAAACGCTGCCGCGATCTTGGCTTTACCATTCAGGGTGCATGCGCACTTCGCGAATTGTCCAAAGCGCCCGAGCAAGCTTGTCGTGACGTCGAAGACGTCGCAACAAGACATCTCGACAACGTCAGGTCAAAAATCGCCGCCCTCCAACGGTTGGAGCAAGCACTGGCAGAACTTGTGCAGACCTGCACCGAGGGTACGGCCTCATGCCCCCTGCTAACGGCGTTGCTCAACGAGCCTATCGCCAAAGAAAAAATAAACGACACCTAATTGCAACGCCCGGAAAGGATCGAATCTGGCCAACTCAGTTTGCGGAAAGACTACAATGCGGCTCAAATCCGGCTCGCTCATCATTACCCACCCCATGCCCGAACTCTCTGCCTGTCCTCATCGCAGGCGAGAGTGACATTCCTGAATTGCTCATGGGTGACATTTGAGCTTTGCGGCTACAGATTGCGGAAGCATAAGTGAAATTATGTGAAACTTGCCCCTGCTCACAATTTTGCAAATCAAGCGGTGCACGTGGGCCGAACTCAGAGATGCCTGATCCACACGCATTGATCCCGGTTGGGTCCAAGTTCTTCGAGGATCCTTTCAGCATCCAGATTGAAGTCTTTGGCAATTTCCTGGACCTGAACCGCCTGAAAGCTATCCAAGTTCCGCACCGTTCGACCATCTTCAAAGGTGATCAACTCGTGTGATCTTCCAGACCAACGCACGATCCCGCCGCAAAGGGTCTGTCCTTCAACATCCGCAAGTTCGGCGACCGGGTCGGCAAAGAAATCGGTCCATTTAAGAATACCTGTGCTGACAGCTCTCGCCACTGCTTGTTCCGTTGTCCGGCACTTGAGTTTTGTGACGATCGAAGACGTCAAAGCATGCACCATCCTGGAGGAGAGCCCCGTCTGGCCAGCAACTACGGATGGGATCAATCCTGATGCGAGCATCTTCAGAACATCCATCTCCTGATCGGACAACGCATCCGTAGGAAAGTTGAAAACTGTATCAATCACATCGAGCGCGAGTAGATGCAGGACCTGCGCTTCGTGGCGAAGGGCAGGGAGCATACTCCCGACCAAGGCGTCCCAGTCGGATCGGCGCAGGTTGGAGGTAACCGTAAAGACACCACGCTCCCCAAACGGATTGATAACCGGAATGGATAGTCCGTGCTGACCCACACCAAATTTTCTCGCTGCATCGAATAGCGGTGCGTGTTCACGCTGATCATCAAACACAGCCCAATCAATTGGTGCGATCATTGCGGCGCCAAACCGGATGAGGGGATCGACCAGGACCATGTCGTTGTCGACGTAGTGCCTGACCCATTCGGCCGGGAACGTGGTGCAGCCGTGGACAACGTTGTGATGCTTGTCGATATGGGCGTAGGACGCATTCTCCAGTCCGAACCTCGAACAAATTTCCTGAAGGCGCGCCTCCCCGGTCTGCCTGAAATCCAGTTCAGAATTGCCAATGTCCGCGATTTTCATAGATCGTCTTTCTGTTCCGCGTTGCCGTCGAGGCCGCTTAGCAACCTAAAGCTGAACAAACCACTCGGGAATTCCCGTAGCCAATCATGCATTTGAATACAGTTCTGTTCTGGAGGCGGAAACGGAGCGAAAACCTGCCGATGAGACACATGAATTGGAGAAGCTGGCGGCTCATAACCCGGCACGGCTAAAACCCGCTGCAGTGATCTTGCGGAAGCCCGTCTTCCTCCTCTCGGGCTCTACGCGCCAAAAGCCCCATGAAACTGGAAATCAGGTTCAGTTCACCGCGCTCATCTGCGTGCACCATACCGCGCAGATATCCGCCCGGATTAACCACTGGCGGCAACCGTGGATCGCTCAGCCTCGCGTCTGTGATCAACCCGGCCAGGATTGCACCCATCACGGTCAATCGGTCAATCGCCGTACGCCAAGCCGAGGCATTGGCGCCGATCTCCGACAATCGCGACCAAACGCCGGTCTCAATCGCGTAGAGCGACGGGCTGGAATTCTGATCTCCGCCACCCGCGATATCGATATGCATGCGCAGCTCGGGTGAGGCCAGTTCATATAGGATGCGGTTATTCACCCGCGGTAGTTTTTGGGCCTTGCGCGATGCCGTATCTGTCGGATGATTGCTTTCTAAGCAATGCGGAGGGCCGTCAGGCCCGGAGCCGGAACAATCTGGTTCCGAGGCTTTTGCCGAGGACATTGAACTCTCGCCATCGGCGTTACAGGACAGAATTGTTTCTTCAATTTGGTCTTGTATATGGCACCCGAAACAAGCTTCGGGTTCACCCGAAATTTCACCGGGTTTTGCGACATGCTCTTCGATCCGGCTCCAAAGGTCGTAAGCCGCCTGAACATGTAGCTTGAGCGCCTCCAGCGTCATGTATTTCAACTTGTCGGCGCGCGGCCAGGATCGAAGTTCCTCCTTCATGCCTTCCAGACTTTCAGGAGGGCAGGGGAGTAAGAGAAGCACGGCCAGACTATGTTTCACATATCGGTAAAGCCGTGATCGATCCCCGCGCAGCTCGTCCTGTTCTTTCTTCTCGGCCTTGCTGCGCACGTCCGCGTCGCGCATCTCGGGAATGAGGTTCAGGGCAGGGGTCAGGAAGAGTCCAAGCTTCTTGCGCTTACAGCGCGCGCCATTTGCGCCAAGCCTGCGTTCGATCAGACCAATCCTTTCCAGCTCACGTTCGTGATTGTGGATTGTCCGATCTGTCACGCCTCGCCCGGCAATGAGGGTTTCCTGGCGCGCGTAGCAAAAGGGTTCCTGAGACGGGTCTCGAAAAGCACATGGCGTAATCATATCGATGATGATCTCTAAGGTGCGAATACACTGGGCTGATGCGCCTCTGATCTGCGCATATCCCACGCAGAGCTGACGTAACCTGTCACGGTTCCAGCCCTCAGGAAGGCCGTTGTGAAAGCGAATATTATCGTGGTGATGGGCGGATGCGATCTGCCGAAAGCTCATGGATTTGGCCTCATTTGGCAAAGGTCAGTGTTGATATCGCGGCTTCGCGGGGCAGGGTGTTCGGAATGGTTCAACGGTCTCATGGTCTGCTTCTCATTGGGGAAGCAAGGCGGCTCGAACCTCAGCAAAAAGACACAGAAAAACCGTTCGCACAGATGCGTTTGTCCTTGTCAGTAATTTTGGAGTTTCCTATAAATCAGGTGATCAAACGTGACTTAAGAAGATCCCCGCTGAGGCCCCGCCTTGCGGGGGTTTTTGTTTCTGGGATTAAGTTTTTCCTCCGGGCCAATCGGCCTGGTTTAAAAATGCAGCTGGCGATTTTTGGTGGCATAGCCAGGAGCAACGCGTTGTACCGCAGGTCAGCACCTCAATATCGGATGAGTTCGTAGTCGCTGAACCCGAATGTGTCGGTCCACTCGACGCCAACGCCGCGGAAGTAGCTGGGAGGTTCACAGCGATTGCCCAGTGGCAGCCAGTAAGGGATTGGGGCAGGAGCGCGCTCGGACCAGCGAAAATTCGTATTATCGTCGTAGGTGCCAACCACAAGATCAAGCGAACGCTCGCAATCTCCCTCCCTTGAACGACGGCGATAGCTGTAGTGGCGCACATCCCAAACCCTGATGGATCTCACAACGTCGAAATCGGAAGAAGAAAGATCGACGCTGATCGGGGTGGCTTGGAAACCGTCACCGTATTGGCCGTGATGTGCATCGATCCTTCCTATCGAGATCGCTGCGTCTACCAGTATTGGCTTAGCGGTGTCATCCGATGGAAGCTCTGGAACTGGGCTAGCACTGGTGCGCTTGATGGCTTCCAACCGTTCCATAGGACCCAAGTCCGAGGGGCTGTGTGACGTATTCATCGGACAGCGCCAGAGTTGAAGCGGCGGTTCGACCGGGTAGGGTGTGATGCGCCGAATGAACTCCGCCTTGGCTGCGACGCAATCAGCCGAACTTGGCCAACCCCCGGCGAGGCAAAGGAATATGGCACAGTCAATTGGATAGGCACGAGCCTGCGTGGCTGGCAGTGCAGCGAGTGCAACTGCAAGGGCCTTCGCGCGAGTTCGATTTCCGGATTTTGAGTGTTTCAAGATGGTCTCTCCTGCTTGCGAATCGCCTAAGCAATATCCGGCCAATATATTTCTGACAATCCAATATCGTATATTGGCGGGTTTTCTTATATTGACGTAGATTGTGTTTTAGTCCACAACTTTTGGATGTAGAAGACGGCCCATAGGGGGTCGTCATGGCGGACAACAAGAGACAATACACTGTGGTAACCATCGAGATGGTCCGGGGCCTGAAAGAGGATCAGGTTCCCTTTACATGCCGCTACGAATTTATCGGACTCGCTTCCCTTGGACGACCTAAGTACCACTGCATTTACAGCTCGCCGAACTATGTCGGGGCCTTGTGCAAGTCGAAGATCTCTCGAGCGGGCGCTGAGCCCAGAGAGTTCGATCTTTGGCCGGGCCTCTTCAAGCATCATCAGGAATTTGGTGATGGGCGCATTCTCTGCGTCAAATCAGACTATACGATCGAGTCGATTACCCCAGAGGGTCTCGAAGCAGCTCAGGCCCTGGACGCGAAATCCAAAACCTGATCGGTCACGTTCGAGAACCCGGCTCATCAAAATGCTGGGGCAGGGCGCATGAAACGGCTCTTGTTTCTCAGCGCTGCACTCGCGTCCTTGTTCATTGCTGCAGTTTGGATTGAACCAGCTAGGAAAACAAAGACTCTCGGCGCATCCGAGGTGATTGCCGTTGACGGTGACACGATCGACCATGGTGACGACCGATACCGGCTTATTGGGTTTGATACGCCTGAGACATTCCGGGCTCAGTGCGATGCTGAGAGAGCTTTGGGTCTACGAGCCAAGGACCGGCTGACGGAGCTCATCAACTTCGCGGGCGTAATTGAACTTGAGATTGAGCTGCACTTTGACGTCCACGATCGCTTCTTGGCGCTTGGGCGCGTGTCTGGACAGAACGTCGGGGCCATCCTGATTTCTGAAGGTCTGGCGCGCCCGTACTCGGGTGGCAAGCGCCAGTCCTGGTGCGGCTGAAAGAAAGGATAAAACAACGATTTATGACAGCAGAGAGAAACGACTAAGCAATAAGCAGTCCTGCCGATTGCGCCAACAATCGACAGGACAAGAAACGCCCTTAATCCATCCGGGCATTCCTCCAACATCAAGAGAGAACTGTACTATGGTAAAAACAGTAGTCCGAGATGCCGGTCCTAGATTGGGCAGCACCGCGACAGAGTCAATGGGTGCAAACCTAGACAACGCGTCTGCACCTCCGATCCCTTAGCGCTGTCTGACGATTGAGGCGCGCGGGACATCCGAACGTTCCAGCCAAAACATCTGACTAAGAGATCCGAACCAGACATTGGTCTTTTGCGGCGCCACTGAAGGTTCAGTGCTGTGTCCCAGCACCCGATTCCCCACCGCTCAGATGACCTGAAGTCGACCCCATAATAGTAATTATGTAAAAACTACTGACCTAATTTGGAGGACAAATTAGTGACCAGCTCCATCAAAAGCTTCACCGATAACAGATGTCGGATCAACGCCGTTTGGCCGTTGTTGGCGTTCTTGACGGCGACTTTCGGAACGGATGTCTGTGCCCAGGTCATTGAATACGAACCTGATGGAAGCGTGTATCTAAACGGCATTCGCGCAGAAATCGTTGATGGCGTCGTTCGTCCAATCCGGATGCGTGAATACACGCTTAATGAAAAGCCGGAAGCACCAACCCCCAAACCGCAGGCAAAGATCGAGATTGCGGGCAAGGCGCCGCGGCCTCGCAGATCCTCGGGCGGCTGGTCGCAGGAGCGGATCGTCAAAGAAATCCACGCAGCGGCGGAACGCCATGACATTCCGGCCGAGTTGTTCATGGCGCTGGTCTGGCAGGAAAGCCGGTATCGGGCTGACGCTCTGTCACCCAAGGGTGCCTATGGCTTTGCACAGCTCATGCCGGGAACGGCGAAAGACCTGAGCGTGAACCCAAAGAACCCTGCAGAAAATCTCGACGGTGGTGCCCGCTATTTGGCGGCGCAGTACCGCGCGTTCGGAACCTGGAAGCTGGCGCTTGCCGCCTACAACGCCGGGCCTCACCGCGTCGTCGAATATGGTGGCGTCCCCCCCTTCACCGAAACCCGCAACTACGTGCGGACCATCCTCAGCAAAGTGAGCACTTCCTCATGAAAAGAACCCACTTCTACCAGCAGATGGCGTTTTTCGCGATCACAGCGTTCATCATCACAGCAGCGCCCGCCTCTGCTGGCTGGCTGCAAGATGCCATTGGCGATTTCATCAACGAAACGCTGGCTGACTCGAAGGTCGTTGGCGTCAGCCTTGCCGCTGTCGGCTTCATCTGGGGCTGTCTGGCCTACGTGTTCGGCTGGGGTTCGCTGAAAGGCCCGGTAATCGCTATCGTCGTCGGCGCTGTTATCGGCCTCGCTGATACATTCATCGGAGCCTGATTGATGCCGCGCCGCAATACGGTCTTTCGCGGCCTGAGCCGCCCCGCAGAATGGGGCGGCCTACCCGTGATCTATCTGCTGGTGATCCTCGGGATGACCATGCTTTCGTTCTTCATGTTCGGGATAGCGCCAGCAATCATTGCGGGTTTTGTTTTCTACACCGGGCTTCGCCTCTTTTACGAATGGGAACCGGCTTTCTTCCGCGTCCTGTCCGTAACCCTTTCCAAAACTCCGCGCACCAAAAACCGCCAGCATCATGGGGGAGATTACTATAGTGCCTAAGCCTGCTGCACAGGATTTGTGGACCCTTGCCCGCTCGTTGATCGAGCCGAGCTGGCGCAAGGATGAAATGAGCCTCTTTCAGATGTTGCCTTATGGCTATGTCGTGGACGATGAGGTCATTTCCACACGCAACGGTGGCCTTATCGCCGCTGTAGAAATCACCGGGATTAACGCAAACACGCTGGACGAAAACGAGTTTGAGTTCCTGGCCGAACGGTTTGAGCGTGTGTTGCGCACAACACCCAATGAAGTGGCATTTTATGTTCATCGACTGACCGTCCCGACTGAGACTGGTCATGTCATCACAGATCCAACCGGCTTTGCCGGTGCAGTGGCGCAGGCCATGCGCTCAGCTTCCGTCGATGCAGAGCTGAAAGAACGCAAGATCATCATCAGCGCCATTCTCCAAAAGCGGCAGGATGAGCGGGCAAAACAGATGTTCGGCATGTCGTCTGGAACGATAGACGAGGAACGCCGCGAAATGATCGAACAGCTCGACGGTGTTTTCACAACACTGGCGGGCACGCTGGGCGAAAGCCGGGTGCGCCGGCTGAAGCTCAGCGAGGGGCGTTGGCTCGGCTATTATGGAATGCTGTTGAACGGTCGGTATCAGCCGATCATTCACACGAACATTGCAGAACCCATCGCCTTCAACATGCCGCAAGAGGATGTGCTGTTTCAGGGCAAGACCGGCAAACTGGTCACGGGCGACGATCAGGAACGCTCCATCCGTGTCTATTCCCTGAAGAATTACCCGATGGCTTCGTTCCCCGGCATTTTCGACGGGCTGGACCTGCCGGTTGATGTTGTGATTTCGCAATCCTTCCTGCCGATCAGCCGCGCCCAGGCGCAGGAAATGGAACGCCGCAAGTCGGGACAAATGCGCTCGGCAGGCGACAAAGCGAAGTCGCTTGAAGAAGATTTGTCCATTCTGGCGGACGGCATTGCCTCCGGCACCATGTCACTCGGCAAGCACCACCTGTCGATCTGTGTGTTTGGGAACGAGGAAGATCTGAAAACCGCCGAAAAACACATCATCGGTGAAATCCAGATTTCGGGCGGCACGGTCAAACGCGAAGCGATGTCGGCGCGGTCGGTGTACTTCGCGCAGCACCCCGGCAACTTCGCATTCCGTCCTCGTGAAGAACTGATCACGGACCAGAACTTTGCGGACATGGTTGCGTTCCACATGCGCCCTAAAGGGTTGGATGCGGAAAAGCTGCCCTGGCCGGGGCCATTGGCGACTTTGCCGACAACGCACGGGGACAGCTACGATGTTTCGCTGCACCTTCCCAAGACCAGCAAAGACGCTGAAAACCTGCCCTCCGGCCACACAATCGTTCTGGGGCCGAACGGATCGGGTAAAACTGTGACCGCGATGCTGCTGGCGACAACGGCGGTTGCACAGGGCGCGCGGATCATCGCTTTTGACAAAGACCGGGCGATGGAGGCCCCCATGCGTGCGCTCGGCGCACAGTACACCCGCGTCCGAGTTGGTGAACCAACCGGCATGAACCCGTTTCAGACCGAGACGGATGAGGCTGGGCAAAGCTGGCTCGCCAATTGGGTCATTGCCCTGTTGAGCTATGACGAACCACTGACCACCGATCAAAAGGATGAAATCACGCGGGCTTGCCAAGCGAATGCCACTTTGCCGCCTGCGCTTCAGAACTTCGATTCATTGGTGGAACGGTTCAGAGCCTTTGACGATGACAAGAACCTGTACAAGCGTGCAAGTGAATGGGCTGGCGAAGGCCGCTTGTCCTGGATGTTTGGCGAGGGTGGCTCAGATCCGTTTGCTGCTGGCGCCCGTCATCTTGTTTTCGACATTTCCGAGGTTCTGGATGACGAGTTGGTGCGGCTGGCATGGATCAGCTACGTCATGCGCCAGATCGAACGCCGCTGCGCCACCAAGATACCCACTGTCTTTGTGATTGATGAAGCATGGGTAATTGCTGGCAACCCTTATGGCGCTGGCATTCTCATAAATGCCTACACCACGTATCGGAAGCTGAACGTCATGATGATGATGATGACGCAGATCCCCGATCACCTCCTGTCGTCGGCGGCAAGTAAGTCGATCCTGGAAAACACCAGCACGCAGCTCTTGTTCCCCTCTCGATCCGGCAATGAAGCAGACTACCGGGCAATCGGCTTGAACGATTCAGAGCTGGCCGCGCTGAGGGCGCATTTTGGCGACCGCGTAATGCTCATGAAAAAGGGTGATGAGAGTGTTTGGCTCGATGTCGATGTCGGCGCTCTCGGCCCGCTTCTCCGTGTTCTGAGCGGATCAGACGGAAAATCGTTCCCTGATCCTGACTGGCGAAAAAACCCCAACTTCTGGAAGGAAATCACATGAAAACCCGCCTTGTAATCGCCCTTGTAGTTCTGGCCGCTGTCTCAGCCTGCACCAGCACCTATTCGGGCTATCGCAGCAAATGCGCCTGCGACTTTGAGCGCATGACCCCCCCTGAAAACTTGGAGCTTGTCTGATGAATATTTCAAAGAAATTCCGCACAACCATTGCTGTTTCAGTTCTGGCCGCCCTGCCCGTCATGGCATCGGCCCAGGGTGTTCCGGTGGTGGACTCTGCATCCATCACGCAGGACGCCGCCAATTCGGCCAAAGAAATCGCTGAAATGGTCCGCCAGTACGAGCAATTGCTGGAACAGTACGAGAAACTGGAACAACAGCGGGCATTGCTCGAAAACTCCTTCAAAACCATCAGCGGTTTGACAGATCTGGATGAGTTCAACAGCCGCAGCTTTTTGAAACTGGCGACTGCTGCTGACACGCTCGGCTACGCACTGGATGCAGCGGAGGGCGGTATCTCCGGCCTGCCCGATGTCGCTGCGCAGGCAATGGAACGTCGATCAATCAACCTCGGCCTGAACGATGGCATCTTGTCCGACTTCAGCGGATCGGATGTGCAGGCTCGCCGCATCCTGTCTGAGCGTGGTGGTGCGGGCCTGATGGCGTCGGCGTTGGGTGAGAATGGCTATGACATGGCCGGTCAGCTCTCCGAAGATGCTGAAAAACTGCGCGGTGAAATCGGTCAGCAAGAAGATCTGAAGGATGCAATCGACTATAACACGGCGGTTCTCCTGAAACTCCTGCAAGTTGAAATTGAAATCTTGCGCGCAACCTCGGCTAATGCTCTGGCGTCGGGCACGGATCTGGCTGCAACCGCTGCTGATCTTTCGACACTCAGCAACTATGTACGAGGAACCTCACAATGAAACTCCGCTCAACTCTCATCCTGACCATTGCAGCCGCCGTCGTTATGTCGGGTGCTGCATCGGCACAGGTGAAGCTGCGCCCGTCACCCAAGGTCGATATGCCGTTCGATGAATATCGTAAGTGCCTTGGGTACTCGGGCGCGAGTGAGTACGGTCGTCAATTCGTCAAAGACGATCAAGCGCGCATGGCCGAAGCGGGCCAATCCGCAGACAAGCAGCCTCTTGTGACCAACTGGTCGGTGGTGATCCTGAATGAACAGGTCATAGCAGCGCACGAGGCCACCATCGAGCAATGTAATCTGCGCAAGTCTGGCGAGACCTACAGCACCGAATGTCCGCTGGGTGGTTTGAGCCGTGAGGACGCGGCCCAAAAGGTCGGAGCTGACCAAGACGAGTTTTGGACCCAACCGTCCGACAATCTTGCCGCGCTTAAAAAAGAGCAACGGACCCGTCTGGAAGCTCTGCGCCCTGCAATTGAGGAGGCTTGTGGGCCGTGATCCAAGATTTCGTCAGCTCGATTGAGGCTGCGCTTAATAACTTCTCGCAGCAAGCATACAACAGCCTGGCGGCGGATCTTGCATCCGCCCTCTGGGCAATAGCCGCGCTGATCTTCGTGGCAATGCTGATCAACGGTGTGCTTCAAATCCGGGAAATCGGGTTTGGTGGCTATGTCGGCTGGATCATTCGGGCGACGATCATCATTGGTATGGCTTCCAGCTGGAGCTTCTTTCAGCCCATTTATCAGGGCATTTCGAGCCTCCCAGACACGATTGCCGGAGAATTGACCGGCACAACAAATGTCTGGGAAGCACTCGATGACATTGCGCTTCAGTGTTTCTTGATGGGCCAGCAGGCCATTGAAAACGCGACCTGGGGCCTGAGCATCACCGGGGCTATTCTCTGGGTTGTTGGGGCTGTCATCGTAGCTTTTGGCACCGGCATGGCGCTGATCGCAAAAGGCGGTCTGGCGGTCCTGCTGGGACTAGCGCCTGTTTTCATCGCAACGCTGCTCAGCTCAGCAACAGCCAATATCTTCGCAGCCTGGGCGAAAACGACTGTTGGCCTGATCATGGTCATCGTCGTTCTGACAGGTATTGTTTCTCTTATTCAGGCCCTTTTCAGCTCAGAACTGACCGCTGTTGAGGATGTGAACAATATGGAGGCCAGTGGCCGGTTTTTGGCGATCTGCATTGTGTCAATCGTGATGCTCACGCAGATCCCATCGCTCGCGGGCGGAATGTCGGGTGCAATCGTTTCGGCATCCTCGGGTCTTGCCGTGGCAACTGGTGCCGTCGCTGCCGCAAGAAGTGCATTGGGCACTGCAAGCGACGGCGCAAGGGGTGCAGTAGCCGGTGGGAAAACCGCCGCCGCGATGGCCTCCGCAGCCCGCGATGGGACAGGTGTTCGTGACAGCGCCTCGCGCGCGATGCAAGCGCGTCGGGACATTGCACACAGAGCCCGCAATCAGGATGGGGCGGCTCGACAGAGCTACGCCGCTGACCGTTACCGGCAGAGCATTCGACAAGCTCGCGTCAATAAATCTTCCTAAATCGAGGTATTGAGCTGATGTCACACGTGACAGATCACGAAAAAGAACTCTTTCTGGGTGCACGCCGCGATGCCTTCAAATGGCAGGTATTCGGCATGGTCGGCATGGCAATGGGCGTGGCCTCTATGATTGGTTGGGCGATGCTCCTTCCCTTGAAGGAAATCCGCGCGGTGCCATTCTCCATTGATCCGGACACGAAACTGCCGGTCCTGCTGACTGAAAAAGTCGAAGAACTGGAACCTTCTGAGGCGATGGCCTTCCGTGAAGTCGCAAATTATGTGCGCGACCGGGAAACCTATGATGTCCAGGACAACAACGAGCGCCTGAAATCGGTGCTGCGTCGTTCTGATGAGCTGGCCGAAACGTCCTACCGCGAACTGTGGGACGGGTCGAACGACAACCATCCGGACGAAATCTATACGCCCAAGACAAAGGTGCAGACCGAAATTCTGGGCGTGTCGCCGGTCAACGATGCGACGGTGCAGGTCGAGATCCGCAAGTCCCTGATCGTTCCAAACCAAGCAACGGCCTCAGCCCGCTACGTGGTCACAGTGACCTATGGGTTTGAGGAAAAAATCGTGACGTCGATGGACGAACTTTTGGAAAATCCATTCGGCTTCGTCGTCACCAACTATCGCGTAGACGCAATGGGAGACATCTGATGCAGCGTTCTTTCAAAACACTCACCGCCACCGCCGCAGCAGTTTTGGCATTCTCTACGCCTCTGCTCGCTGAAATCACACCGACACCGGACGGAAAGAACGCGGATCACCGCATCACGCATTTCCATTACGTCGAGAACCAGGTGTACCGCATCCCTGTGGGTGAACGCCTGATTACCTATGTTCACTTTCCGCAGGGCGAAACCGTCCGCAGCATTGGTGCGGGCGACACTGAAAGTTTTCAGATCACTCGCCTTCAGGAAGGTCGCGTTATTGCGTTCAAGCCGGAAATCCTGAACTCGGATTCAAACCTGACTGTCCTGACCAATCGCGGCACATACAACTTCTATCTGGTTCCGGCCGAGAGCGCCGCCGAACGCAAACGTGTTCCGTTCCGGGTCACGTTCTACAACAAAAACAACAGCGGCGGGACTACAACGCGCCGTGGCACGGTAGCGCGCAGCGAACCGAAACCAACAGGCCGCTTCGTCAACCAAAACTACTCGCGCTCGGGCAAAGCTGACTTCGCGCCTACTGCCGTGTGGGACGATGGCGTTCACACCTATATGCAGATCCCGCAGGATGCGGAGTTGCCGGGGATCTTCCGTGTCCTGCCTGATGGCCGCGAGCTGATGGTGAACACCACAGTCAAAGAGCGCGGCATTATCCAGGTGCAAGGCCTTTCAGATCTTTGGACACTGCGCATCGAGGACACTTCGATCTGTGTACGAAACGATGGCGACGCGTTTCAGCAGGCAAGTGTGAGCGGTCGGCCCGTCACTTCACAGACAGTTAAACCGGGGGGCAGCAAGTAATGAACCGCGATCAGACAATTGCGGCACGGGCGGCGGCTGAACAGCCGTCGCAACGTGTCCGGAAGAAGTTCGACCCAAAGAAGCTGATAACTGTTGCAATCGCAGGGGCGGTGTTCCTGGGCTTTGTATGGTTTGTCATGGGCGACGAAAACAAAAGCACCAACACGGGTGTCCGCGTTGACGCTTTGCAACAAGGCGGTGGCGAGCGATACGGGCTTTTGACCGCACGGGGACCAGAGGTCGATGAGCCGGAACAAGAGGCTTTGCCCGAGGAAATTGCGGTGGCAACACCGGTAGCAGTGCCGCAGGTCGATTCCGAAGGGCTGAAACAAGCCCTGAAAACAATCGAGCAACAGAATGGCCGGATTTCCGATCTGCAAGACGAGCTGACGGACGCCAAAGTTTCGCTGTCAGAAAAAGACGGTGAAATCGCAACGCTGAACCTGACCAATGAACGCCTTCAGGTCAGATATGATGAGCGCGAGAAAAAGTTTCAGACTGAGCTTGCCCAGGCGGTTGCTGATGCAGAGGCCCGGGCGCTCGCCAGTATGAGCCACTTGCAGACTACGGGTCTGACTGATGATGAGCGGCGCAGGCTTGAAGAACTCAAGCGGATGCGCGAGCGCCAGAACCAGTCAGACGGCATCGTGTTCGATGAAAACCCATACGGCAGAAACTAATGGAGCTGACGATGAACAGAACAGCACTCACCCTCGCCCTGGTTGCTTTGGCGTCAAGCGCGATGGCACAGGAAGCACCCGGTCAAAACTACCAGCCGATCAATGGTGGATCGCAGCCGGTCATTTTCCAACCCTTCCCTGCTGCGCCGCAGCCGGTTCAAGTCCAGCCAGACGACACCCGCTTACCTGAAGAACAGCGCGGCTATCAGGAAAACCCGAATACGACATGGCAAAACAATCTGGTCGAAGAATATCCACCCATCGTCGGGGCCTCGATCATTGACGATCCGTCGCGCACCTTAACGCAAGGCACGGTCTTGTCGGCGCTATTCGGTGGGGCGGTCAGCTCGGAACTGCCCGGTAGTGTCGTGGCAACGATCACACGCGGCGTCTACTCGATGGACGGCACACGTTTGCTTCTGCCTCGTGGATCGAAGCTCTATGGCGAGTATCGAGCGGATACGACATTGGCGCAAACGCGCATCATGATTGTTTGGAGCCGTGTCATTACACCGGATGGCCTTTCCGCTCAGATCGGCTCAGTTGGCACGGACGGACAGGGCCGCACCGGCGCGACCGGCAGGGTGAACACACACTTTGGGAAGCGGTTCGGCACGGCTGCGTTGTTGTCCATCATCGGTATTGCCCCTGTGGCGCTGGTGTCTGACAGCGACAGCAACAACTCGGTCAGAACGGATCTGGCAACCCAAGTGGGGTCTAACCTGCAGAACGCCACGGCAGCGGCGCTTGATGAATACCTGCGCATCACTCCGACAATCTTTGTCGATCAGGGCAGTCGTATCAACGCGATCCTGCAGCGCGACGTTGTGTTCGATAGCTTCTGAGAGCGAGCCAATGAGCCGACCGCCTCAGCGGTCTTTCCGGCCGCTGCCAGCATGATCGAGTGCGGTAGCGGCCTTTTTTGAAGCAAATTCAGCACTTTTTGGAAGCAATGAATCTTATGTGGATGCCTTCGTGTTCGAGGCAAAGCCGAGATGCAGCGAAGGCAACCTCCAGTGTTCCAAAAAGTGCTCTACCAAGGACAAGAACATGAGCGGGCGGAACGGGAATAGCCTTCTGGAATACTATACAGGCAAGATCGAGCATCTGTTACACGATGAAAGCCTGAGCGAAATTTCTGTGAACCCTGACGGATCGGTCTGGGTCGAAGAAATGGGCACAACGCACATGACCAGGACAGACATCACTCTGAACAGAGACGATGTAGAAAACATCGGGCGCTGCGTGGCCGGTTTCAGCGATGTAACATTCGGAGAAAAGAAGCCGATTGCGACGGCCAACGTGCCGACACAGCAGGGTAAAGCGCGGGTTCAGGTCGTGATTCCGCCAGCAACAACCGGCGTGGGGTCCGTTGCGATCCGTCTCCTGCGCGTGAAAAACGTCGATCTGGGCGCGTTCAGCTTCGCCAGCAAAGAGGCGGCGTTGGCAGAAAACAACGATCATAGCGCGCTTGAAAATGCTCGGGCTGTTCTCGCTGACGGAACAATGAACTTTGACGAGCTGGCCGACCTTGCAATGCTTAGCAAATGGAACGTGATCATTGCCGGGGGCACCTCGTCCGGCAAAACCACTGTCCTCAATGCAATGCTGAAGCGCGTCGATCCGGGCGAACGGATCGTGACGATTCAAGAAGTGGCCGAGTTGGACATCGAGCAACCCAATTCTGTCGATCTGCTTGCCGACCGTTCCGAAGAAGATGGCCCTCGATCACCAACAAAGCTGCTGGAATCGGCGCTTCGCCTCCGGCCTGACCGCCTCGTCTGCGGTGAAATCCGAGGCGACGACGCGAATATGTTCTTGGAACTGGTGAACACCGGCCACGATGGATCTGTCTGCACCATGCACGCGAACTCGCCCGTAGATGCCATTGGACGGATGAGCAAAATGGTGCGTCGCGGATCTCCGACCGTTCAAAAGTCAGAAGTGGTCGATGACATCCGGGCCACCATTCACATGATCGTTCACATGAAGAAAATCGGGGACGAACGGAAGGTCAACGGCGTGATCTTCCCGCCTCTGATGACTGCTGAACAACTGAATTGAAGGAGTACAAAGATGAAGAAATTCGAGTACCGAGACGTGCCTTTTTCGGAATGCGACGACGCCAGCGAGAAATTCGCAAAGCTGGGCAAAGAAGGTTGGGAAATGGTTGGTGTCGCACGTGCAGAATTTGGCATCGTGTGCTTCTTCAAACGCGAGCTGACCGATGGCTGAGTTTCAGGATCTACCCAAAGGCAAGAAGGTCGCGATAGCCGGTACTATGGGCTTTATCGCTACCTCGGCTTGCGCGGTGTTGGTGGTCGGGCTGGCGCTCGAATACATCAACACCAGAGGCTTTCGCGGGCTGGACATCTGGGCGATCCCAGAGAAGTTCATGGCACAGCCTGCAGAGACGCAGCAGATCATGGGTCTGGTGGCGGTGGTCGCAGTGGGTGTTTTGACCTTTGCATTTGTGGCGGCTGCGCTGCGTGGTCCCTCAACGAAATACGGTGATGCGACCTTTGCAAAGGCCCCTCAGCTCGTCCAGGAAGGCTATGCGTCGGTTCTGAAGCTCAAAGACAAATTGGATAGTGAAATCGTGTTTGCCAAATTTGGTGAGCCAAAGGACAAAAACGCGATCTACTATAAGCCCGGCCCCGGTGTCCAAAAGCCGCACGCGATGTTCATTGCCCCGTCTGGTTCGGGCAAAACCAGCGGCTTTGTGATCCCGAATGTCCTGCGTTTCAATGGGTCTTGCGTCGTCCTGGACATCAAGGGCGAGATTTTCCAGACAACCGGCGCGCGTCGGGCAGCAATGGGCGATGAGGTTTTTGTGTTCGACCCCGAGAACCCCGACAAAAGCCACAGCTACAACCCTCTGCGCCGCGCAGCACGTGCCGACAATCTGGACCGGCGATGGGAAGAAGTGATTCAGGTTGCAACTCAGATGTTCGACACGCCCAGCTCGTCCGCGCAGGGCTTTATGGGTGGTGTTGAAGGCATGTTCTGCGCAATGGCGATGCTGGCGATCAAAAGAAAGCGGCCATACATTTCCGAAGTCCTGCGCCTGGTCAAAACGACCAAGCAAAAGGACTATGAGAAAATGGCTGAAGAAGTTGGATATGCGCGAGCTGCAGATGAGTTTCTGAATCTTGCAGCCGAAGAATCCAAAATCCTGCGGTCAACGATTTCGGTTATGTTGAACTCCGGCCTGCAGCTCTGGCGCAACCCGTCGGTAGCAAGAGCCACGCAGGGCAATGACATCAACTTTGAAGATCTGCGTCGGCGCCCCAGCTCGATCTACTTTTCCGTGCCAGGGAAAAAGGTCAAAGAGTTCCGGACGCTCATTCGCCTGTTCTTCCTCGATCTGGTGAACACCATCGAAACTGTTGAGCCGGGCGAAGATGAGCCGTTCAAGGTTTTGATGCTGCTCGATGAGTTCCAACGCCTCGGCCATCTTGAGCGCGTTGTTGAAGCCTATGACACCATGCGATCGTTCGGGGGCAGGCTCGTGGTGATTTCGCAAACACTGTCGCGCCTACAGGACATTTATGGGCACGAGGGTGTGCGGGCGATGCTGGCAAACGCTGGAACCCAGATGTTTGCCGCCTCAGAGGATTCCGAAGTACGCGAACATGTGTCCAGGTCCATCGGGGACAAAACGGTCATAAGCAAGTCGAAGTCTCGAGCACTCGGCAAGATGGAAATGGGCAGCATATCAGAGCGTGAAGAAGGCATTCGCCTGCTCCGGCCCGAACACGTTGGCCGATTGCCTGAAAATGAAGTTGTGCTGATCCGCGAAGGCAAGATGCCGGTGATTGCAAACAAGATCCGATACTTCGAAGATCCCTATTTCATGCAGTTCCTTGGGGGTGATGCTCCAAAGATCAAAGGTACACATCTGGATCTTGCTGAAGAACAGGCCAGGGACACGGCAAAGGCTCTGGCGGATGCGAATCCGGCCCCTGCCCCGGTGAAAGAGGTTTCTGAAAAAGACCAGGAACTTCAGGCGGCATTTGATGCGCAGCGCACGGTCGCAAAGCGGAAAAGTCGGTCAGCGAAAGATATGGCGATGGAGAAAATGAAAGCCAAACGGGCTGAAAGTAGCGCCTTCACTTGACGGGGGTAACAGGACGCGGCCGAACCGGACCTTACTTCAATATGCAGAGAACGGCAGGAGAGAGCCCTAACCTGCTCGTGCTGCGACTTACATATATGTCCGCTTCCGTGAAGCTTACTAGAATGGCGCATTGTCAGCTTTATGCCTGCTGAGAATTGTCGTCATAGTATCGACAGCAAAAACACTCATCAAAAACCAACAGATTGACGACAGATCAAGGGAACCCCGCACGCATATAAACGATGATCTTCCAAAGGTCTTCTTCGCTCAGCGCTTCCTTGAAGGCTGGCATGTCTGTTCCGAAGCGTTCGCCGCCCTCGGAAATTGCCCAAAGAAGGTACTCGTCCCCCGACATCGGCATCTGAACGAACCATCGTAGGAGAGCGGGAGAGGGCGCGAGCGAACGTCCGGCTTCACCATCGCCCAAACCCTCAGCTCCATGACAGCTTGCGCAGTTTTCCGTATATAGCGTCTTGCCCTCCGAAACATTCTCGGGCGTTGCACGAATGGTGCTCCGAGCCCCGCGGTAGGCTGCGGGCACGTCCTCGTTCATATACGTCCAATGTCGTTGCATGCGCTGCTGCTGGCCAGGCCCCATATTGCCGTGCCCCCAACCACGCATGTGCTCAGACCTCATGTGGTTAGATCCCATTGGCCCGTGACCCCACCAATCTCCTCGTTGTTGTTGTGCGCAACCCACTGTAGCAATGGTGATAGACAGAACGCTTAAGGTAAGAGTGCGTAATCCAAGCTTCGTCATCTTCTCCTCCTTACTGTTTCCGCTCGATGAACGTCGCCTCAGGCCGCTTCGTAACTCTTGAACACCTCGGTGCTACCGTCCTTGAGGATCAAAAACACGTCGTAGGCCTCACGACGATCTTCCGGCCCCATCCCAGGGGAACCGTAGGGCATGCCAGGAACAGCAAGTCCAACAGCACTGGGTTGCTCCTCCAGCAGACGACGAATGTCTGCAACCGGCACATGCCCCTCGATCATATAGCCATCGATCTCGCCTGTGTGGCAGGACATCATTTCTTCGGGAATGCCGTTGTCCAATTTGTGGCGGACAAGCTGTGTTCCAAAGCTGCGCTCCTCGGTAATGCGAAAGCCTTCCTGCCGCAGGATGTCGATCCAAACCTGGCAACAGCCGCAGTTCGGATCCTTGAGAACACGGACGGAAGGCGTGTCTTGCGCAAACGCGGCAAATGGTACTGTGCTGGCAAAGCCAGCGGCGTAAGTCAGTACTTGGCGGCGTTTCAGGTTCATGGCGAGAGTCCTTGGTATTTCCAACTAAATTGAGCCGATTTCGTATCATTCGAGATCAAAGGTCATAATCCACGTCAAACATGCTCATGTTCGCCAACTTCCCGACGCTCGGCGAGCGCTTGGCGCACGATCTGGAAAGCAGAGGAAAGAAACAACGTTGCCATGACCGCCGCAACAATCAGGTCAGGCCAACCGCTAGCTGTGCCCCAGACGCCTAAAGCTGCAAACATAACGGCCACATTGCCAATGGCGTCATTACGCGAACATAGCCAGACAGAGCGCACATTTGCATCGCCGTCCTTGTAACGGACGAGCAAGAGAACACTTGCGAGATTGGTCATAAGAGCGAAAAAGCCAACGATGCCCATGATCTCGGCCTCCGGCACTCCGACATAGAACACCCGGTACACGGTCGATCCAAACACCCAAAGACCCATCAGCAGCAAGCTCACCCCTTTCGCCAGAGCGGCATTGGTGCGTGCACGGATTGAAGCCCCGATCACTGCCAGCGAGATACCGTAGGTCAAAGCATCCCCAAGGAAGTCTAGAGCGTCGGCCTGAAGTGCCTGAGACTTTGCATAGTGACCGGCAGTCATCTCGACGACGAACATCACCGCGTTCAGAGCAATGACAATCCACAGCCTCCTTTTGTAGTCGTCTGATACGCCGTCGAATTTGGCGTTGTGTCCGCAACATGCTGACATTGGGAAGCCCTTTTTGTATCTGTCGTGACCATAGTGTAGTGTCTCTAGTTACTAGAGGTTCAAGAGGTATTTTCATGTTTTCTATCGGGGAGCTTTCCAAGCGCACGAAGGTCAAAGTTCCGACTATCCGCTACTATGAGGAAATGGGCCTGCTTGCCGCACCAGAACGCACCGAAGGCAACCAACGGCGCTACGATGTGGCAGGGCTAGAGCGTCTCAGTTTCATCAAGCATGCACGCGATCTTGGTTTCTCAATTGAAGCGATCTCCGAATTGATTGTGCTTCAAGGCCACCCGGATCGTTCATGCCAAGCCGCAACGGACATCGCCGTCTCACAACTTTCCGAAGTAAGAGCAAAGATCAAACGACTACGGGCTCTTGAAAAAGAGCTGGTTCGGATTTCGAAGGGCTGTGATGACGAAGGAGTGTCAGAGAACTGCTATGTGCTCGCGTCTCTTGCCGATCATAAACTCTGTCACCACGATCACTAAACTATGAGCGGACATTGCTTTAGTCCCAGCGAAAGACTGTTTTGTCCGCTTCTTGCCTATTCAAACGTGGTGCAGCGAATGCCCGGAATGTCCAAGGACAAGAGTCCGTCCCAATCGGAACAGACCCCACATTACTCCAACCCGGTGGTCTCGCTGTTCCCGGCAACACATTCACCGGCGCGAACAATCATCTATCATGTCCTCCGTGGTTAAAGACTGTGTCCATCATACTCATGGACGTGGGTAGCCTGTTCGCGGGTATGGGCAATCTCTTGCACCACGGCGGCAATCTTGCTGGATGAAACTTGGTGCAGCTCACCAACAACGGCCTCCGCGCGCTCGTAGCTGTCCGGAACGCCTTGGCTGTTGAAATGGGCGGCAGCGGTGGAAATGTCCGCGTCTTTCCAAGTCGCCGTTGTGCCGATTGAAACGCTGTCATGATCGTTGTAGCGGGCCAGGAACTTGCTTCCGTCGAGACCGAAGCTGTGCGCGGTCGCCACAATGTCATCACGCACAGCCAGCCATTTTTCGGCTTCCGTGGGGTCCAGGTTGTCCAACTCGGCCGCATTCATGGATGTGGTGTAGCTGTCATCAGCCAAAGTGTATGCCTGCAGGTCGGTGTCATATGGGCGCAGTTCGGCAACATCGCCTTTCAACTCCCCGATCTGAACGTCCATTGCGGCACGCAAGTGTGGATCTTCGACCTCTCGTGCAAGAGCCTCCATGTTCTCGATGGAGTTCACGATGTCCTTGGTCTGCTGCTCGTAGTTCTCAAAGATGGCCTCCCCCAAAGCGGATTGCATATACTGAACATAGCGATCACCGGGCGACTGGTAGTCGTCGGACTCCTGAAAATCCTTGTCACCACTCAGATCCGCAAGGGACGAATAGTAAGGGTGATACAGATCGTATTCCTGAGCATCACTCATGTGCTGAGAAACCAAAGCCTGCATATCGTTCAGATCAACCGGCTCCCCTGACCGCTCCGCAGCTTCAAATTCGATTTTGAATTCTTCGACCAGATCTTGTTGCGCAGTATGTTCGTCAACACGGCGGTTGGCCTGGTCCTCGATGTCGAAGCTGTTTGAGGCGATGGCTGCACGATCAAAGCCCATCGCCTGCTGTTCTTTCCTGATGATGTCGATCTGCTCTGAAACGCGATCTTCACGCGGGGCGGATTGATCAAATCTGGAATAGGGTGCGAAGTGTTCGACTTCGTTCAAAAGATAGTCTGTACGCGAAACCATAGTTTTTCCTTTGCGAGTTGATGGAAAACTCTGTGATGGGTCTGCCTGGGGCGTTGGCGCGCGCATCAGGCAGACCGGTTAAAGTCCTTACAAGCTGTGCCCGTCATCGTCACCGCGCCCCTGCAAGAGCGGGTGCGTTGCGTGGGCGTGAACGTCTGAAAGTTCTTCTGAGATTGCGATGATCCTGGAAGACGCAAGCTGGTGCAGCTCGTCAACAACGGCCTCAGCGCGGTCGTGGCTGTCGGGTAATCCTTGCGCCTGGAAGTGGGCCGCGGCGGTCGAAATGTCGTCGCTGCGCCATCCCATTGTTGTACCCAGGGTGACGTTCTGATGATCGCCAAAGCGGGCAACGAACGCCTCGCCATCGAGGCCGTAGCTGCTGGCCGTGTCGGTGACTTCTTTGCGGATCGCTGCCCACTTGCCGGCCTCTGAATAATCCAAGACATCCATTTCGGCAGTGCCCATTCCCATCATCGTTGAATAGCGGCGGTCCTCGATGATGAAGGCTTGAAGGTCCGGATCGTTGGTGCGCAGGTCCGCAACGTCGCCCTTCAACTCGCCAATTTGAATATCCATAGCGACACGCAGATGAGGGTCGTCAACCTCACGGGCCAGCCCTTCCATCTTGTCGATGGATTGCAGCAATTCTTTGGTCTGAGTCTGGAAGTCCTCATAGGCCCCCTTGCCCAAGGTGTCCTGTATATAGACCTCGTACCGGCGTGCTGCCGGGGCATAATCAGCGGACGACTGGAACGCCTTGTCATCGACAATATCAGCAAGGGCAGACAGATACGGATGGCTCTGTTCGTTGTCCCGAACGTCGCTGATATGGGCAACAACCTGAGCCTTCAGCTCGGGTGCGATTGTTTCCTCAGAACCGCCTAATTCGATGTGTCGCCGCAAGTTGCTCATGACTTCGGGCGACACATAAGACGGGTCTCCTGGCTCGCCGTAATCATCAAAATGATGGGCTTGATCCAGCAGATGTTCCATTCTCGATACCATAGGTTCCTCACTTTCAACGAGTTGGATGGCAAACTCTTCGATCCGGTCTTTGACAGCGTTGGCGCGCTCATCAAACAGATCCGACATTCTTGCGATGGAGAGTGTCATCACATCACCGGCCATGTCGCGGGCCGTAACTTCAACCTCCGGAGTGCTTTCAACAACAGACAGTCCGGCCTGAACCTTCCACGTGTCGGTCTCAACTTCCTGCCGCAAACCGCGCTCAAGGCGGGTCGTTGCGGTCAGCTCAATTCCGTATCCTTCGGCAACCTCAACCTGGATAGAGCGCTGAACGTCGATGTTCATGTCGCTGCTCATACCCATAGCCAACCACTGCCCATGTTCCACGCCTCGGTTATTCACAACGATGTGGACATGGGGGTTGTCAGTGTCGTTGTGGAACACGGTCAGATAGTCCCAGGTATCGCCAAAATCACCGCTCCCAAACAGGCGATCCGCGAAGTCCAAACCGGCCTCATGCGCGGCATCCGGATAGGTGCCTTCGGGAAAAGAAACGATCATGTGACGGGTATAACCATAGTTGGTTTTCCCGTTGAAATCCTCGGCCCAGGTCTCGATCAGATCACTCACCTGATCGGCATCGAGCGGGGTCACACCATTGTCGCGGATGTCCAACACGCCCTCTGCCCTGACGGTCAGGTAATTGATCTGGCGGCGCAGCTCATGCGCTTTTTTCACCCCACCTTTGCGGACGTGTTTCACAACCGCCTCGGGCTTTCCAACCACAGCACCAAGCCGCGCCTTGATGGATGAGGCCCGCGAGATCATGAACTTCATGCGCTTGGCGGTTTGCAGCTGCTGGCTGATCTGCTTGGACCGATCGATACCCTTCTGCGCTTCCCGGAAGGCTAGCTCCAGAAAGTCCCCTGCCGTCAAATTGTGAGCCGCGACGTTCATGCTTCAGATGTCCTCTCATCGTCGCGCAAGATTCGGCGAATGGCGGAGTCTGGCTCTCGGTTTCGGCGGGCCGCGGTGATCAGCGCCTTCAGGTCTTGCCGGTGCTGGATGATCGCACGATGGAGGTTTTCGACATCGCGCCGGTCGTCATCGGTCCAGATCACCGAACCGCGTTTGGCCGATTTTGCGAGCTGATTGAGGTTGGTGTATCCACCCTGAACCTGCCGCAAGTGCGTCTGCCAGAGATCGACAACGGCCGGGTCAGGATCGAGATACCCGATCAGACGATAGATCAGTCGTTGGATGATCTGGTTGCGGCTCTTGGCCCCAAGCGACTGCACGGCCTCCTCCAAACGCACCAACGCATCTGACGGCAATCGAACGGAAAAGACAGTGGTGTCGCCGGGCTTGCTCAATGTATACCTCTGGTTGTTTTTATGACTTGTAACACAACTACCTTATCCTGTCATACTCTCCAAGAGGAAACCGGGGGTGATTTTAGAAATCCGTATTTTCTCAAATTGCCCCCGGAACAGTTTTGCTCTTGGAGGCAATCTCCACGCCGGGAAAAGGGTCCTGCCCCTTTTCCAGCCAGCAGGCGTGGGTGCCGGTGGACCGGCGCAGGGCAATCACGCAAAGCGGGAGCTGCCCGAACAGCGCCCGTCACATACCGGCACGTTCAAGGTCAGTATGGCATTTTCCGCGCGCCTCAGCGCGCTCAATGTCCCGCCGCTTTCGCGGCGGGTGTGGCAGGGTTGTCTGCTGCCGCATTGGGGCAGGTCGGCACCCCTGCCCGGTCTTAGGACCGCGCGCCACCTGTGGCGCATATGTGGTCCGGCCTGCGGCCGGAGCAGAAGAAAGGGCGGCTTGCGCCGCCCTGCCCTCCCGTCATTCGGTGACGGGATCGTCATCGGTGCGCTTCGGGAAGGCCACCATCTCAACGCCAGGGAACATGCTGTGCTTGACCTGGATCGAGGTGATGGTGCCGGTCTCATCGGTATTGACGAAGAGCACCCCGCATCGATCCCAGAATGTCTTGCCTTCTTTTTCACCGGTCTTGACGCTCAGTTTCAGAGTTTGAGTTGCCATTGTTTGATCCTCGCTATGGCGTGTTTCGATGAACAAGGGAAAAGCGGGCATCAAGGGGATGTCAGCAGGGAATTTGATCCGCGCGGAATGCGCCGCAGGCGCAGGGGACATTCCTTGTTGAAGCGCGGCGCCCGGCCCGGGCGCCGCGCGTCTTCCCCGACTGCCCGCTTATGTTCATCCCTTCAGAAACACCGCAGCCGAGGATCTTCTCCGGCAACGTACTTGAAACTGTCAGACCTGGTGAAAGGCAAGGCTTTCTGGGATCGCTGCGCGCGGAACATCTGAACAAAACGATGTCTTTGATGGCGGCAACATCACCTCGATCCGACACAGGCGCGGCGCTCAGTTCTAAGTTGGGGGTTGCCCTTCTGGGTCGGTATGACCGTCGTCGCAAAGGATGAAGAATGACGGACGGTGCAAACCGCCCTATCCAACTGGCGGAGGCCAAAGACCGGACGGTCCGGCCCTGGTCCGTGCTTGTGCGGATCAGGTAAACAGCCGGACTCAATTTGGATTGGCGGGTTCGGTAGGACGCCCCGGTAATCCGCAAGAACTCTCTCAAGCGCTGTCGCGGGGCGAGACCGGCGCACGGGCAGATACAGTGATGAGTACGCCAAGAAAAAGGCCCACCGAAGCGGGCCACGAGTTTAACCAAAGGAAAATCTGGAGGTATTCTTTACAGGCTAACGCTTGCGCGCGCGATCGACAACACCGTCAGCTGTGATCGTGGCAATGCGATCCTCTGTGCGGCGGGTCATTTCCACCCCGTCACCCGTCATATGCGCCTCGGCAAATTCCGTGAACTTGAAGATGCTGCCATCTGCTTCAACATGGGTTTCGTCCTCTGCCGAGCGCCGCTTCACCGATCCGTCATGGCGGATTTCGATGATCGTGTTGTCGGCCATTCGGACCGTCACGGTATGCTCATCTACAGCGACACCCTGCCACCAGGCATCTGCATCGCGGCGCACAACAATGCGGTTTGGGTGCAGCTTGATCTGCACGTCCTGTACCTCGTCCGGATCAGCGGCTTTGACGACCACGATGGCCTCCTGCGCGCTGGGATCACCATGGATCGACGCGCTCCCGTTTTTTGGCGGCCAGAGCTTCGGCTGTGTGCGCGGCTTGCCCTTCTGGTCTGTATGAAACCCGACGAACATCTGCGCGGATTTCCAGACGCGGCGGGCGGCTTTTTCAACCGTAGACGGAGCTGCATCGGTGGACATGGTGGATAGCCTTTAAAGTGGGTTAATTCACGTGCATTTTCGGGGTGAGCGTCACACCCACAGCGCTCAGCACTTTCAGCACCGTGCCAAACTCGGGATTGCCATTTTCGCTAAGTGCGCGGTAGAGGCTTTCCCGAGACAGACCAGATTTGTCGGCCACACTCGACATACCTTTGGCCTTGGCAACATCGCCAAGTGCCGACGCGATCAGCGCCGTGTCGCTGGTTTCAAAAGCCGCTTCAAGATAGGCTTGAATGGCTTCCGGGCTGTCCAGATAGTCAGCCGCTTCAAACTTCGTTGTTTTGACACCCATGTTTTTCACTCCAACTCTCTTGCCATCGCCTTGGCGGTTTTGATGTCGGCTTGCTGGGATGACTTGTCTCCCCCGCACAGCAAAACGATCAAAACGTCACCGCGCGACACATAGTAAACGCGATACCCCTTCCCTTCGGAGATACGCAGTTCACTCACACCTTCACCAACCGGTTTCACATCACCGGGATTGCCCAGGCTCAACCGCGTGATGCGAACCAAGATCCTGGCTCTCGCCCTTTGGTCCTTCAGGCCCTTGAGCCACTTGTCGAACAGGTCCGTCTTACGAATTTCTATCATACCTATATGTAGCCTACAGGCTACAACCTTTCAAGTCAAAACAACCTATACCATTGAACTAAAATCAAAAATCATTGCTGAAAAGCAGGGCGCGTTGCGCCCTGCCCTGCCAGTTTCAGAAGCAATCCGGCACCCATGCATCGATCCGGGCTTTCTGTGCCTCGGTCACGCCCAGTGCCTTTTGATGCTCTGGATCATTGAAGAGCTTGTGCAGCGCCTCGTTCTTGGCACCCTTTTTGGATTTCGCGAAGGCTTTGAACATGTCGGCGTCGATGTGCAGGTCCAGCAGGTCTTTGTAGAGATCATCCAGCTGCCAGCCTTTCAGACGCTTGAAGCAGTTTTCAGCCGAAGGGGTCCAGATCGCGCGCATGTCAGCCTCGATCTCAGCCTCGATCTCCGCCATGAACTCCGGGCGTTGGGTCAGAAACCGCCGGGCCAGAAAACCCGTGATCTCACCATTGCGGGTCTTCTTGCCCAGATCGCGAAACGCTTTGAACGCTTCCACGCTGCCTTGTGCGGCAATCTCGTGGAACTGGTCATAGGCTGCCTGTGCCGCTTCATCCCGTTCTCCGCCAAGACGCGGGTCGAGGATGAACTGGTCATCGATCTCGGGTGTGTTCCGCTCGGCACCACCATAGCCAAACCCAAACAGATTGCTGCTCAGACCGGAGGCCGGGGTGGCAAAGAAAGCAAACAGGCTCAACACATAATCAGGCTTGTCCAGCAGGGCCGTTTGAACCGCTGCCAGCCGGATCGCCACCATGTCGTCGATGAACTTCTGCGAATAAACTGGTTTTGGTTCTTCCTTGATCTCCGGTTCTTTGACCGGGGCCAGAACACCAGCCTCAATGGCAGCCTGAACATGTTCCGCCGCGACATAGGCCGGGGATGTTTTGATCTCGCCATTGTTGGTGACATAGACAAACACGCCGGACAGCTTGCGCTGCGCGTCAGAATAGAACGGCGCCGTATAGTCCTCAAGCGCGGCCAGCTCCTTTTCACCATCCGCGTCCAGAGCCTCACCCTCATAGAGTTCGGCAAGTTCGTCATACCGTTCGGCCTGTCCTTCGGTGAAGTCCCGGCTCACCATGTCCAAACGGTGCATGTCTTTCGTACCCGAGAACCCATAGGGAATGTAGCTTTCCTCATGGGTGTCCACCCAGTCCCAGCCTTCCGCGTCGCGCAGTTTTTCCGCTTCTACCGCCAGTTTCTCGGCAAACAGACGATCCAGTAACGCGCCTTCATTGAATAGGGTTTCATCGGCAAACAGATCAGCGGTGACGGTGCCGCCCGCCTCAACATAAGCCTTCTGCCCGACAAATACGGCCTTGCGGCTAGTGCTGCTAACAGCCTCCGACGTCAGTGCCTGTTTGACATCATGCTCACTGAACCACCGACATTCTTTGGCCCGTTCCAGAACCTCCAGAATTTTCTCTTCTTCGGTGCTGACGGTCATGGCCTTGGCCAGCCCCATGCTGATCTCACCGGCTTTGAGCGCATCCAGAACGGCGGCGGGCAGACTGGCAAGCGCGAGGCGGCGGCGCACATGGGATTCGGTCACGCCAAACGCATTGCTGATCTTGGCAATAGACAGAGATTTCTCGGCCATTTTGCCATAAGCACGGACCTCGTCCACAGGGTCCAGTTCTTCACGGGCGGTGTTCTCCGCATTGGCCCATTGCTCAGCCACGAAGGGATTGTCCGTGACCTTAACGGGAACCTGTGCCAGATCAGCGCGCTCAGTCACGGCGATGTTCAGAGCCCGTAGGCGGCGACCACCGGCAACGATTGCGACTTTGCCATCGGTATCGCGCAACCCGCTGAGGTTCTGGATCAAGCCACACATAACCAAACTGTCGGCCAGAAGTGCAATACCTTCCTCACCAACCTCCTGTCGTGGGTTGATGTCAGACAGGTAGAGATCGGACAGGGATACGGTTTCGATGGTTTCCGGTGCGGTGAATGTTTCGACTTTGCTCATGGGGCAAATCCTTGTTTGAGTGTTTGAGATCGTGTTAAGGGTGCCCTACCCCTTCCGGGGTAGAGCGGAGCCGTTTAGATGGCTGCGTGTTGGATCAGGAAGCGGCGCGCGATGTGGAAATTGTCGCCCTTCCTGATTAGCGCCCACGCTTCTGCGATACGTTGCTGCAAGATTTCATTGCTCATGGTGTTCACCTCCTTTCCGGTTTGGGATTGAGATCAGTATTCGCTGGGGCACATGATGGTCAGAACGCGGCGCGTCACTGACGTGTCAAACGGCCGGTCGGACCCATACGTGTAGTCCGTGTCGTAAAGATCGATCTTCCAGAACAGCTTCTGGTCACGGACTGTCACCGCCCCAAAGGTGTGATCGCCATAGGGGTCATTGCCCTCGTCAAACTGGTCATCCGACGCCACCGCTGCCAAAGCTGCAGTCTGGAACTCCATCCCTTCACCTGACACGCCGGGCGTGACAAATACCTGACCCTGAATTCCCTTAGAATGCATCTCGATTGCCGCAGTCGGATCGATCAGCGCTTTCCGAAATAGGTCATTCTGGGTCGCAATCTCTGCCGCCTGCAGGCTGGTGTCAGTGTCGATGTCTTTTGTCTTTTCAATGTCCAAAACCGTCTCTCCTTTTGTGGTGCGACCTCTGGGGTTGATCCCCTTTGGTGCTGGTTTTGAGCCGAGCCCTGAAAGGGCGTCGTCTCTAAAACCTGCCCCGTGGCGAACGCGGAGAGGGGCGAGACAGGACCAATCGACAAGAGTGGTGCGGCCCGCAGCGCAGGCGCGCGAGGACACGGTATTGTCTATTTGTCTTGTCCGAGGGGGGAGGCCGCGCCTTCCCCCTTACGGAAGGTAGCGTTTGGCTTGTCCAAATCCCGCCTGACCCACAAGGAAAGGACAAAGGATCTCTGATCCTGCGTGAGCGCAAAAGGGACCGTCACCCGAATGGGCAGATCACCACGGCATGGACCGACCATGACCCAAAGCCCCTGCCCCGGCTCGCAAGAGACGGGTCAGGGGCTACTGGGACAGGGAGATCATTCTGGGGTGTTCTGGGTGGAAGCCGATACGTCGGCTGAAACCTAGAGCCTGCTCACGAGCCGAAAGGCTCGGGATTTGCCACAGAAACAGACTGCAGCCCGAAGTCACTCACCGACCGGAACATACCCTCGACGGAGCTTTTGCTTTTCGAGATTGTGGAGCGCTTCACTAGCCAGGGCTTCGTCATCATACGTCACCATCATGGCTTGCCCGTTCGTGCCAATACGCCCCCAGGTACGAAGCACTGAAACCTCCCCAAACAACGTCGGCTGCAACTCGATGCCATAGAACCGCGCCATGTTGATCTCAGGGTCCACATGGATCAGGTGCACAGGTGTGGTGTCTGTCAGCTCCATGACGCGATTGTCGATCAATAAAGCTCGTCTGTCCAATGACTTTGCTGGAACAGTCAATTGGCAAGGATTCAGAACCGTGATGAAAACATTCGACAACTCAATCTGTCTGATGCTTGCCTCGTACCCATCCAGGTACAGGAGCTCATATTGGCACCATTCCACATTCCGCTGCTGGAACCGTTGTGACCACTGGCCAGAGTAGGTACGGTTTTCTCATATCTTGCAAAACGAAATAGAAGGATGAAGGCAACGTGGCTGAAATCTTGGAAGGCGGATGTTTTTGCGGTGAGGTTCGATACCAGGTCACTGGCAGCGCAGTAATGCAACTCATGTGTTTTTGCAGTGATTGCCTATCGATGACCGGAACGGACGGTTATGCCGGGTACATGATAAAGTCGGAAGACCTGCAGCTGCTGAAAGGCAAACCACGGACCTTTGAGAAGACCTCAAAGGAAGGTCGACCTGTCATCAAGCATTTTTGTGGCACCTGCGGATCAGGCCTGTGGGGCGTGACAGCCTTCGGATTGACGAGCATTGCGGCTGGGACATTGGATGAGCCAAACAACTTCAAGCCAACGAGCAAGGTTTTTGTGAAAGATGCCCCCAACTGGGCCAGGGTTCCCCACCATTTGGAAGAAATGTAGCGTTTGAAGCTTTGGTATCACCTACATTTCTGTCTTGGAGTTGTTCCTCTTGGTGACCCGAGTTGCTACGATTGTCGTTGAGGCAATAAGCAGGACATCGCGATGCGCAATGCAATCTTTTTACCCCTAATGGCTTTGTTCCTGGGGGTCGTCATGGACGTTAAACCGGCGGCGGCCGCGTCACTCGGAACATATGAGGTTTTTGGCGTCGAAGACGGTGACATGCTAAAAATGCGCAGTGGGCCTGGAACAGGGTTCAATGTGATCGTTGGTCTTCCAAATGGAACCGCACTACGAGTTCACGGCTGTGAGCAGACCGGTGGCACCCGTTGGTGCCGCGTCTCTTTGGAGCGCGCGCGCAAGCTTAAGGGATACGTCTCTTGGGCATATTTGCGGAAAATCTAATACGACAGCGATCAGCACCACCATCTTTTAGCAATCATAGAATACCGGCGGAAACGCCCTGACGAATCCACTAGTTGGGCTCACACCCGTCGTCGAAGCGGCTCGCAACATCCCCGAATTCGCTGGGTTCAGGACGGCCCTAAGGCTTTGACTGGGGAGCGCTTGATCGCCTGCACCGTAACGGATTGATCCTGGACCCGGTTGGAAAGGCAAAATCGGTGGTACTGACCGATGAAGGCCTGCGCCGCTCCGAAAAGCTTTTCACAGAGCTTTTTGGGCGGGAGCCAAAGACATAGCATTCGCCATGACAAGTCCCTCCATGTAACGCAGGTCTGCATACGCGTGTGGGCTGGCTGGCGGTTGCAATCTGCGCTAAATCGCCCCTGTCCGGCAAACAGGGAGAAGCTGAAGATGACAACGGGGAACGATCTTGGTGGGCTCATCGGGTTTATCACCCGTGACGAGATTTGGCATGAGCGGCTCGCTGATGTGTTGGACGAGCATTTTCTGCCAGCGCTCGAGGCCTTCGATCTTGAGTTCGAGGATCTGGGCGACTTGCTGGGCGAGGATTGGCCGATGGTCCTGTGGGGTGGTGGCCTGGAAGATTTGCTGGGCAGGACATTCGGAGCGGACGCCGAAAACGCTGCGGATGCTTATCTGAAAGGGAGCGGTTCCAAGGAGAGTGCGCAGACCCGCGCCTATATCAAAGGATTGCGGGACGCGTCGGTCAGCCTTTATGAGGTGAGCGAGGTAGACCCCGGCAGATCCATGGTCTTGCGCAACATGCTTTCGGACGCAGAGCCGGTTACCGTCCGGGAACACAGCGCGACGCAGATGCTGCAGCGATGGGATCGCATCGCAGCTCGGGTTGTCGCACAGGGGGATTATAACGTGATCTCGGGGGCGCTGCTCCCATTCGACCCCGACACCGTCGCGTTTTTTGAAGACGGGCTCCGCTCCGTGTTGAAATTGAACCCCGACGTTGAACTGAGGCTGACACAGGATCAGCTACACCGTTCCGCACCCCTCTTCACCAATGCCTGGCTCTTCGCACATCTGCCGAACCTACTGGATCCGGAACCACCACAAATCAGCAACAGCGATGGCGACAACCTGCTCTTTCACGACATGCGCTTCCCCCTCGCCAGCAAAGTGACGCAAAGCCAGGTATCTGAAAAGCTAACACAGTCCGCAGAACTCGTGATCTCAGGCCAGAAGGATTGGACCTGGCTTGACCTCGACACCCCGTCCGGCACCAAGCACGGCACCGGCCTCGTGTTGGACAAATCAATGTCAGGGGCCTCCGTGCTTGGGTCCCTAGATCTGAAAGGTCGGACACTCACACTTTCTGTGAGCTCTACAGCGCGCGCTGAACGCGGCGAAGCCCTGGTCCGGGACCTCCTGGGCGACCTGGTGAAATCTCCGCTGACATCAATCCAGACCGCCGAACAGATGATGGCGGATGACAGCACGAGTAACGGAGTGGCAGAAGAAGAGGACATCCCCCGTGCCCTTGCCCGTCAGATGGCCCACGAATATCTCGAACAGCATTACCGCGATACGCTTGACCAGCCGATTCCTGCCCTGGATGGCAAGACCCCGCGCCAGGCCGTTCGCAGCACGGCGGGCAGGAAGAAAGTCATAGACTGGCTGAAGACAATCGAAAACCGCAGCGCGCGCCAGACCGGCTCTCCGGTGGCTGAGTATGATTTCGGCTGGATGTGGGACGAGCTTGGTCTGTCAGACTACCGAAATTGGACCAGCGATGGTTCTTGCAAAAACCGTTCCAAAGCTTCGCCTCCTGAACCCATCGACTAACCCATGTTTTCCCGGCTGCGTCTTGCAGAGATGTGGCAAGGGTTATGCTGTCGCTGCGCGTCCAGATGGTTTGCCTCGTGACAGCTGGGGCACAACAAAATTTCAGTCTCCGTGGACACACCGGTTTCATAATCGAAACAGTACTCTTGTCCACATATTTCCAGCACCTCTCCACTCTTGGCCAGTTCCGAACTTGTCACCTCGCAGTGATCACAAATTCCGTCCAAGAGAGCTGATTGGAGTTCAGAAAGAACCACTGTTTTCTGAAAATTGCACACTCTGTCACTCATAACTGCTTCAGGCTTTCACAAAATGGTGAAGAGAGAAAGCTTGTGAAACAAGAATTCAAGGGAATGTGACATAGCCCAATGGGTTCGAGATTTAGTTTCGCCGATCATTGCCTGTAAGCTGCGCGGCGCGTCGAACTTTCACGTCAGCCGCCATCCCACAACAGACCCGCGCACATCAAAATACAACCTGGGCTAGTCCTCCCAGCGAAACGCGTCGTTGTCCGCCTTCACCCGACCAATAGACGGCAAAGCGAAGTGGTTTCCCAGCACAATACATCCCGTTTCCGAGGCGCTTTCCAACAGTTTCCGACGGGATGTCACGGCCATCTCAGCATCGGAATCAAACATAAAATGCCACTCGGGATGCCAGCACTGGGCGGTTGTATGGATTGCATCACCTGTAATCAGAGCGCGCCGGTCGCCACTGGTGATTTCGACCGAGACATGACCTGGTGTTTGGCCTGGCGTGGGGATCAGAGTGACGGAATACACCCTGTCGCAGTCCTAAGGTTCACAGGAGGCCCGAGACAAAGTAGGTTTCTTGTGCAGAGGTAACGGCAATAGGCGTGGATCAGAATGGCGCGACAGCTCCCACTCGAAGGTAACAAGCCCTTTCTGGTTTACGCCGGCACTGGCACCGACCTGATTTTCAATCATGGAATTGAGCTTCCCGGTTTCGCGTCGTTTCCATTGCTGGAAGAACCTGGCACCAGGGTGATACTGGCCGGTCAAATGCAGGCTCTTGTCGATCT
The DNA here is from genome assembly GCF_056534465.1 of Ruegeria sp. D3. Classification (NCBI taxonomy): domain Bacteria; kingdom Pseudomonadati; phylum Pseudomonadota; class Alphaproteobacteria; order Rhodobacterales; family Roseobacteraceae; genus Ruegeria; species Ruegeria sp. D3. The sequence goes on along the minus strand of NZ_JBQFPK010000016.1, from coordinate 52,039 downwards.
GGCCCGTGAAATGAATGTCGGATGCATCCTTGATGCGCCCACATGGATGGCGAACGCCGACCGGGCAGCGCCCTTGGGGTACGATGCAGAGCGGCTCGCCGAAGTAAACAAAGATGCGGTCAGTCTAATGGAAGACGTGCGCCAAGCTGCCGCTCGCGATGATGTACTGGTGTCGGCCTGCATCGGCCCGCGCCATGATCCTTACGCCGACATCCCGCCGGTACCCGTCGAAGATGCACGTCAATACCACGCCGCTCAAATGCACAGCCTGAAAGACACAAGCCTCGATCTGGTCACCGCTTATACATTCAACCGCCCAAGCGAGGCAGCGGGATGCATCCTCGCCGCCCGGGACGCTGAACTGCCGATCATCATGTCTCTGGTTGTTGAGACAGACGGGTGCCTGGCAGACGGGACCAAACTTGTGGACGGAATTGACCAGATCGACGCAGCAACCGACTCGGCGGCGCTGTTTTTTATGGTCAACTGCGCTCACCCTACCCATTTCGCCGGAGCGCTTGGCAACCACCCCCGGCTGAGAGGCCTTGTGGCGAACGCTTCGAGTTGCTCGCATGCGGAACTTGACGAAGCAGATGAGCTGGACGAAGGCGATCCAGCTGAACTTGGTAAACAGATTGCCGCGATTGCGAGGCAGAATCCGTCGATCCAAGTATTTGGAGGATGCTGCGGTACCGACATGCGCCATCTGAAATCGATGATCAGCGAACTAGCATAGCCAACTTGGTTCAATCTGAGCGATAACGCTGAGATCTAAGGTGATCCCGTAATTTCTTTCCACAACTTGTTAGGAGATCGGCCCTTTGCTGCCGTTGACCGAGGGCGCGCATCGCTGCGGTGCGGCCCACCAGACCGGACTTTAGCTGCGACTGCGAAATCCAGCGATCGACAAACTCACGCATCGCGGACCAAGTGTGAATTCGCCGCGCTTGTCGCGATGGCAGCTCGGTGCGCTTCGCTGACGTCAGAACAAGCGTGAAAATGTATCGATTCTCGCCTGGATTGAAATACCTTCAAAGACAACACCAAAGAAGTGAATCTTTGTTCAGACTAACATGTTGGGTCTGCTTCTAGGGGGGGATGCCCAATGACCGAGACCGGCAAAACAGTCCACACGCCAGTGGCGCTTCAATGCCAAGTTCGGTGTGAATTTAGGCGTTCGCACCATCAATGGTCATCGGGTTAGCGCTCCGATTTGACACCAATATATTCCGGCAGATAACGCGGCGGCATTGGCCCCTTGTTCCGCCCGCCCTGTTGAATCTGTTCCCAGCCATGAGACAAGACGCCAACCGAGCGGGAAAGACAGAACAATCCCCGGGAAAGCGGTGCCGGGAACCCCAATTCGCAAAAGATAACAGCCGTGGCCCCATCGATATTCATCGCGATATCGGCACCGCGCTTACGTCCGATTTCCGTCTGTATAGCTTCACCGATATCGGCAAATCGCCCTTCTACAGTGCCTGACATCGCGGCCTCGCGTACCAACGCCATCAATCGCGGTGCGCGGGGATCGACGGGCTTGTGGAAACGGTGGCCAAAACCCGAGACGATCTTGCCATTTTCCTCACACCAGGCGGCGATACCGTCGCGGACGGCAACTTCCTGTTCAGCGCCGTCATCCATCCGTTTGGCGACGTCGAAATAAAGCTCGGCGCATTGTTCACCGGCGCCGCCATGCACGTCACCCAACATGTTGACCCCGGTGGCCATGACGTTGTTGAGCCCCAGCCCACAGGTCGCGGCCATACGCGCTGCGGCTATCGATGGCGCCTGCGGACCATGATCCACGCCCGCCACCAGCGCGCATTCAAAAAGCGCCGCCTGTTCTGGCGTGGGCAAATTGCCGCGCACCATGAGCCAGATCATCTGAGCAAAGCTGACGTTTCCGATCAGGTCCTGGATCGGGTGGCCGCGAAAGGCGATCCGCCCCGGAGCCATGTCGATAATTTCGGTGCGCCACCAGTGGCAAATGGCATCGGCGTCATTGCGTCCTGCGGGGTCCGTCATATCGCGCCATCCTTTGCCAGTTTTTCAATGTCTTCCGGTGAAAGACCTAACTCGCTCCAGATTTGAGAGTTGTGCTGCCCCAATGTGGGCGGTGGTGCATCGACGGTGGGCGCGCTGCCGTCCAATTTGATCCCGGTCGTGGCAACCTGAATGTCGCGTCCGACGCCGGGGACGTTTTCAAACTGGTCGAGGAAACCGCGGTCTGCAACCTGCGGCATTTCCAATACTTCCGGCACTGTCAAAACCGCTCCTGATGGCACACCAATGCTATTGAGTTCCTTGGCCCAGTCGCGCGGTGACCGGGTCTTCAACACGGTCTCCAGCTCAGTTTTCAGAGCCAGCCTATTGCGTTTGCGATCCTCGCGCGTGGCATATTCAGGCCGCTCGCGCAGCGCGGCCAATCCCAGGTGGTCCGTCAGTAGCTCCCATTGCTGGTCTTTGTTTGCGGCAATGTTGATCAACCCGCCCTTCGCTTCAAACGCACCGGAAGGCGCCGAAGTGGGGTTTTCATTGCCATTGGCAGTCGGATTGACGCCGGCGATCAGATAGTTCGACACCACCCAGCCCATTGTCGCCAGCACCGATTCCAGCATCGACACATCAATAAAGGTGCCGCGCGGATTGGCGTTCAGAGCAGATGAAATCGCAAAGGCTGCGGTGATGCCCCCCACAGTGTCTGCCACCGGATATCCAACGCGCAGCGGCGCGCTGTCGCTATCCCCGGTGATCGACATCACACCCGAGGTTCCCTGTATGATCTGGTCATAAGCCGGGCGGCGTATCCACGGGCCCTCTTGGCCAAAGCCGGAGATAGCACAATAGATGAGGGTCGGATTGGCCTCTTTCAGGGTCTGGTAGCCCACGCCGAGGCGCGTCATGACGCCGGGCCGGAAGTTTTCAACCACGACATCTGCAGTTTCGACCAGTTTCAGAAAAATCTCTCGACCCCGTGGGTTCTTGAGGTTGACCGTGACCGATTTCTTGCCCGCGTTCTGGGCGAGAAAGGACACGCCCATGTTGACTTTGTTCAGCTCTGGGTCGGCCCCCAGTTGGCGGGCGAGATCGCCCCGACCGACGGCTTCGACCTTGATAACCTCGCCGCCCAGATGCGCCAGATGATGACAACAGAACGGACCGGCAAGGACATTGGTCAGATCAAGAACACGAATGCCCTTCAAAGGTGTCTGCGACATTATCCGCGCCCCGCGTGTACAACCTTGGCCGCCGTGAAAAACTCGCGGCAATAGCTGCCTTTTTCCGGTGCACCATAAGAGGATCCCTTTCGGCCCGTAAAGGGTGCGTGGAAATCCATGCCGGCGGTGGGCAGATTGACTTGTATCATGCCTGCTTCGGCGTTCTGCGAGAAGTGATCGATTTTGGCGGGATCCCGCGTGACAATTCCTGCGGACAATCCAAATTCGCAGTCGTTGGACGTGGCCAGGGCGGCGTCGTAATCCGGCACGCGTAACACGGCGGCGATGGGCCCAAAGATTTCGTCTCGTGCCACGGCTGCGTCGGGTGACACATCCGTAAACAACGCAGGCGCAAAGTAATGGCCGGTTGTTTTGGATTTGACCTCGCCACCACCTGCGGCAAGCGTTGCACCGTCATCCACAGCCTGAGACACGTATCGTTTGTCGATGGCGAGCTGCGCTTCACTGGCGACCGGACCAATCTGGGTTTCCGGAGCGCGCGCATCACCGATCCGAAGGTCTTTCATTGCCGCGCAAAGACGGTCAACAAATGCGTCGTGAATGCCCTCGGTCACAATCAGGCGGGAAGACGCTGTGCAGCGTTGTCCGGTTGAGAAAAAGCTGCCCTGAACGGCGCAGTGCACCGCCAGATCCAGATCGGCGTCATCCAGCACGATCAAGGGGTTCTTCCCCCCCATCTCCAGCTGCATTTTCGCTCCTCGCGCAAACAGCGCCGCCCCCATATGGCGACCGACGGGTGTGGAACCGGTGAATGTGACCCCGGACACCTTGGGGTGCGTAACGATTGCCTCCCCAACCTCACGGCCTTTTCCCATCACAAGGTTGAACACCCCCTCAGGCACGCCCGCACGGGCAATAATATCGGACAACATCCATGCCGATCCGGGCACCAGTTCGGCAGGTTTGAACACAACCGTATTGCCATAGGCCAGAGCGGGTGCGATTTTCCATGCGGGGATCGCCAGTGGGAAATTCCAGGGCGTGATTACGCCCACAACGCCGATTGGCTCGCGTACAACATTTAGCGACACACCTTCGCGCAGAGATTGGTAGGTGTCGCCGGTCGCACGATACGCCTCAGCCGCGAAATATTTGAACAAATGCCCGGCGCGATGCGCTTCGGCCTTGGCTTCGGGCAAGGTTTTGCCCTCTTCGCGGGCCAGCATATCGCCCAGCTCGTCTACACGGGCGAGGATTTCCGACCCGATCCGGTCGAGCGCTTCGAACCGGACCAGAGGCGATGTCTTGCGCCAATTCGGCAGGGCCGCGGCCGCGGCCTCGATTGCGTCAACCGTTTGATCGGCGCTTGCCCGGGCATACTCGCCGATCGTGTCGTTCAGGTCGGACGGGTTGACATTGGGGGCCGCGTCGCTGCTAGCAACCCATGATCCGGCGATAAAGTTGGCAAAGGGGTTTGCAGTCATAGCGCTTCCTCAAGAACTGGTCGCCACCCGATATCTTCATGCCGGTGGTCCACAGTATTCACGTAAAAATAGGTCGGGCCATGATAGCCCCTGCACACCCGCCCATCGGCCCGTCTGGCAACCGGTTCGGCGGTCCAGCTGACCGCGCCGAACCAGTTCCACAAACGGTTATGAGGCGAGGTCAGATGATCCGGGCAAAGCGGTGCTGTACTATTGGCCGGGTCCGGTTGCGGAGCGTTCAACGCCCCGCTGCCCCCCACCAGCGCATCCCATTCATTGGGGCGCGTCGCCCCCTGAAAAGGGTCACTACAGGGCGTATCCCCCCCCGTAAGCAACCGGCAGCGAAACAGGCGTCCATCAATCGACAGCTCTGTGCCATGGACATACCCCGCATCATCCAGATCCTGCCAGCTGACGCGGCTCATAAGCATCCGGTCGGCGACCATCAATCTTCTTCCACCGTCCTCAAATAGATGCCAGTTCAGGCGCAGGTTCGGGTCTTTGGGACTGTCGGTGAGCGCCCAGTTGTCCCAATTCGGGTCGCGTTCAAATTCCGGTAGGTTCCCGGGTTGCAGGCCCTCGTAAGGGCAAAGCGCTGACAGGTCTGTGATCCAGGGCCGTGTCGCGGGCGCAAGTGTTTTTCCTGCATGGGAAAACCCACCCAGCTGCTCTGTTCCTTTGTAGTCCATCATTGCTCTGTCACCGCCCCGGTCACAGGTTGTGTGCGGAAGCGACGCAGGATCCGGAACAACATTTCTGCAGCCAGAAATTCGGTACGCTCCGACGGATCAAGAGGAGGGGACACCTCAACAATATCCAGTCCACCCAACGGGGCCTCGGCCAGCCCATCCAGCAGATCGTAATACTGACGCGGTGTAATACCGCTATGAACGATTGAGCCGGTGCCGGGGAGGTAGCCAGCGTCCATCGCATCGATGTCGATTGACAGATACAGTTCGTCACATCCCTTCATGGCATGCTCCAACGCCTGACGAATTGCCTCTGCCGTCCCCAATTTATGTACGTCGCCAGCCGAAAACACCCGACCGCCCTGCTCTTCGATCAAGGCGAGTTCACCGCTGTCGACCCAACCGGTGATCCCGACCCAAACCATATTGGACACGTCGACATTGGGCAGTTCGGAAATCCGACGGGCATTGGTTGCGTGGTTATGGCTGCCCCACGCGCCAAGCCGGTCAGAGAAATCCAGATGACCGTCGATCTGGATATACCCAAAACGTGCATTTGGTGCGCGTTTGGCCAACCCACGGGAATAGCCAAGGCAGGCCGGGAAGCTATTATAGTGATCACCGCCCAGTGCCAGAGGGATCGCCCCTCCAACGCTCAGCGCCTCGGTCATTGCGGCAATGGCCTCGGTGGTTGCGTCTACATCCTCAGGGGTGATCACTGCATCCCCGCAATCCACGAGCCAGTCGCTGGCCGTTGCGCTTCTTTGGCCCGTATCTGGATCAAAACTGACCCCCTGCGGTCGCATGGATTGCAATACCGTCGTTGCCTTACGCAGCGCCTCGGGACCAAACCTGGTTCCGAGCCGGCTTGAATGTGTCCAATCGCTGGGCATACCCACCACACCGATTTGGCCCGGACGGACGTCGGCGGCATCGAGCAGAGGCCCATCAAACAGCCGATACCCCGGTTGTGCCAGAGGCGGGAGAAATGTCGTTATCGCTGCAGTCATGTCAGTACTTTTTCCTTGGAAGTTTGGCGGCGCGGAAAATCAATCCCAAAGCCGAGGCGCGCATAGATAAACGCCAGAAGAGCCGTGACCATCAGGCGTTGGCCAACCTTCACGACACCCATTCCGGGACGGTTCGGATTCAGACCGGTCAACATAATGGCGCTGACCTCGTGCCGTCCCAAAAGCTCAAGCCATTGCACCACCGTCGCAAGATCGCAGCCCCCCAAACGGGGCCGATCACAAAGCGCACTGAGCGATGTTTCAAACACCGAGAGATCAAACCGAACAAACAACGGCTTTGATGGATCCCGCCACTCTGAAAACGCGGCACGCTGCGCGGCAGTATCTCTATTTACCGGCGTGGTCGTTCCGTTCGGCAAGGGCGCAATATGAAAATCGCGCGCATCGGCTGGTGTACCGCCAAGCTGCACTGTCTGACAATGAGGGAGCGCGCTCCGCGCCGTCTCGGACATGCGATCTGATCCGCCCAAAAAGATTGCACAGGCGCCATTGTCGCTGATCTGACGCATGGCCGCCTTCAAGGCCGCGTGGATCGCATCTTCGGACCCCGGTGCAATATCTCCGAGATCACAAAGCCGCTCGTGCAGGCCATCGGTACTGATATCCTGACGCGCATCGATATCTACGGGGTGACTGAATTGTGGATTTGCGTGCCAACCGAAATAGACCGAGGTTTCGCGTAATGCACGCGGCGCCAGAGATTGCCCTGCATGAGGTGCGTTTGTATCTTCAAACGGGATGCCCAGTACGGCCAGATCTCCAGACCGGACGTCGCCGATTGCTTTGGTCTGAGAGCGCATGAACGACAGATGCCCTGCCATGCGCGGCAACGGGGCCGAACGTAGAGGCATCAGCCTGCTCCTTTCTCAAGACGAGCTGTGACCGCTTGCAGGATCGCCAGTGCAGCGCGGGTTTCAGCCTTGCCACGGTTGTCCAGTTCCGGGGCAAGCCCAAAAACCGCAGCCGCGATGGTATCGCCCGGGGTGGCGTCAATTTGCGCGATCATTTGTGCTGGTGACATTCCCGTCAGGCGATGCGGGTGCGATACCCATTTGCCCGCAAGCTCTTGTAAATCCACAGACAGGATGACCGGTTGGGTGCGGGGCAAATGGCTCACTGCGCCGCCATTGACCCCAATGATGGGAACATCCGCACCTGTGACCTGTCTTGCGGCGACGTCAAGCGCTTCCAAACCGCTGGAATCGCCGCCTACCAACACCATGCGGGCACCGGTTTCAAGAACCGATTCACATTGCGAGGCAACTGCGAGAAAATGCTTGTCAGGTTCTAGCGGAAAGACGTTCACGTCCCCAAGGTCAATTGCATTCGCGGGTGTTACTGTGGGGCAGGACGCATACCGAAGCTGGCGCGCGAGATAGCGTTGCCCTGCCGATGGCCGGGCGAGATTGTCACAAAAATAGCCTGCAATCGCGACCTGACCGGGCACGAGATCTTCCAGATCGCCAATGGATGCGCCCAGAAAACTGGGGATCGCGTCAAACTGTATTTGCGCCGCTTCACTCATTGTGCAACGCCGCGTTCAGGGTTTCGATCGCCGCCAGTTCCGACATTCCCCTGGTGTCGCGCGCAGGCGCAAGGCCGGTGATCACAATCGCCTGCCATTTACAGGACATGGCACCAATGACGGAAACCAGCGTTTCAGGTTTCATCCCGCCGGGATTTAGGCCGACGCTGCCAGCTGCATGCCCCAGATCAATGACCGATATGTCGATCCACAAGACAGCGCGCTCGGGCGTGTCAGAATAGTCGCCGTGCCCTTCATCCAACTGCCGCGCGGTGCGCCAATCCATCTTGCGCTGGCTGATCAGATCCCAGACACCAGCAGGTTGATCGCCGTTCAATCCCACCCAGATCGTGTTGGCTGTTCGCGTCGCGATATCACGCCGGGCCAACGGCATGGCCGCGACAACTGGCAGATCAGGCAAGGCCCCCAGCACACCCGAGGCGACATCAGACGCGCCACCCAAGACAACGGGTACAACACCGTGATCCACCATTTGCGTCACAAGTTGTTCCAACGCGGCAGGCCAATCCCCTGACAGGTCCAGATTGCCAAGATCCCGACCATCTACAGGCAGTCCGATCCCAAGTTGGGCAGTCATTTTGCGCAGCGCATCGGGTGCCAGAGAGGTGCCGGATCGGGGCCCGGTGTTAACTTCGCTCGGAACGCCCATAACCCCAACACAATCAGCCTTACATTGCGAATGAATGCCAAAAGGAAGGTCCGCATAACCAGCTGTTATCATTTGTTTCCGCGCGCTATTCATTGCCAGACGCCTTCGTTATTTGCGATTTCCAATTGCGCTCAAACCGGCTATAAAAAGCGACGGATTTGCGTCGAAAGGTCTGCCTATGCCCGACAAGCCCCGATCCCCTGACGCCAATGGTGGTGTCGAAGCGGTAGAGCGCGCATTGCGTGTGCTGGACATCTTTGAGCCGGGCGATGCAGGCCTCTCTTTGAAGGAGGTTGCGGACCGCAGCGGGGTCAACAAGGCGACAATTCTGCGTCTGAGCGTGTCGCTTGAAAAGTTTGGTCATATTACGCGAGACGCCGAGGGTCTGTTTCACCTCGGGCCGTCTTTGTGGCGTCTTGGATCCGTGTTTCGCCAAAACCTGCGGATGGGGCCAATTGTGCGACCGGTGCTTGCGAATTTGGTGAATGCGACCGGCGAAAGTGCGTCGTTTTATGTGCAACGCGGCAACTCTGGCGTGTGCCTCTACCGGGTCAATTCGCCAAGGCTTGCGCGGGATCACGTTCAGGAGGGCGAGATCATTCCGCTGAGCATGGGCTCTTCGGGTCAGGTGCTGGATGCTTATTCCATCCGGCAGGGAAAACAGGCGGCCAGCATCCGAAAGGCCGGGTATTATCTCAGCCTTGGTGAACGCGATCCTGACGTCGCCGGACTGTCGGTTCCTGTTCTTGGGTTCGAAGATGAATTGCTGGGCGCGATCAGCTTGTCCGGCCTGCGCGTCCGCTTCAATGACACAGCCGTCGAAAAGTATCGCGCGGCGGTCCTTGATGCCGCCCGCCAGATTCGGGTGGAGTTTGGCGAAAAATAAGACCCGCATCATTGTGCCTTGTCTTTCCGACGCCCGATCATCTGCACACCGATAAGCGCCGTGATGGACACGACAATCAGACAGGTCGAGATCGCCGCGATTGTCGGATCAAGCTGATCACGCAGTGAATTGAACATGCGCCGGGTGATTGTGGCGTTTTCCCCGCCCGAGACCAGCATCGAGATCACAACCTCGTCCAGCGACGTGATAAATGCCAGAAAAGCCCCTGTCTGGATCGAGAATTTCACCTGCGGTACGGTGATTGTCCACAATGCGTATGCACGGGACGCCCCTAAGCTGCGCGCTGCAAGCTCCTGATCGAAATCATAATTCTGCAATCCCGACATCACCGTCACGATCACGAATGGCAGCGCCAGCGCAGTATGGGCGATCACGATCCCGGTCAGTGTGTAATTGAGCCCCAGCTTGGCATAGAGGCTGAACACTCCAACAGCGATCAGGATCACTGGCACGACAATCGGCATGATCACAAGGATTTGAGCCGCGCTCCTGATACGAGGCGCAGAGCAATGCAGACCATAGGCACAAAGTGAGCCCAGGGGCGTCGCGATTGCCGTGGTCAGCGCCGCCGCGATCAGCGAGGTCTTTGTTGCGCTCATCCATTCCGGCGACGTGACATAGGCCACGTACCAGCGAAACGAGAGCGATGTCGGCGGGAATTCCAGATAGGATGCCCCCGAAAACGACATCGGGATAACGATCAGCGTGGGCAGGATGAGAAAGAACAGCACAGCAATGCCGACCACTGTCAGCCACAGGCCGTCGATTTTACGTTGTCCGACTTGTTCCATTTTCAGATCCTCAGCGCATAAACAGTTTGTCGAGCCCGAAGACACGGTTCATCAGCCAGATCATCGCCAGCGCCAGCAACAGCAGGACCACGCCCAGGGCTGATGCGGCCCCCCAGTTCGAATAGACTGTGATGGTGCTTTCGATACGCTGCGCCAGCATCTGAACCCGGCCACCGCCCAGCAAAGCCGGTGTGACAAAGAACCCAAGCGACAGGATGAAAACCAGCACGATGCCGGCAAAAAGGCCCGGCAGGGACATTGGGAAAAATACCCGCCAAAAGGCCCCGCGCGGGCTGGAACCAAGGCCCACGGCGGCTCGGACCAGGTCGCCGTCAATATTGCGCATAGTGGCGTAGAGCGGCAGAACCAAAAAAGGCAGCATGATATGCACCATGCCAATGATGGAGCCGGTCAGATTGTGCGCCAGTTGCAGCGGTTCTTCGATAATGCCAAGTGACATCAGCGACGAATTGATGATCCCATTGCGCTGCAAAAGCACCAGCCACGCATAGGTCCGCACCAGAACCGAGGTCCAGAAGGGGACCAGCACAAACACCATCAGAATGGCCGCTGTTTTGTTCGGCATCTTTGTCAGCCAGTAGCACAGCGGGTAGCCGAGAAGGACGCAAATCACCGTCACGGCAATGCTGATCTGAAACGTGACGACAAAGGTTCGCCGATAGAGAGCACTACTAAAGATGCGCGTGTAATTTTCCGTGCTCAGTTCGCCTGCCGCATTGAAAAACGACAGCGAAGACAGCCAGAAAATCGGCAGGAAGACGACGATCAAGATCGTCAAAACCGCAGGCATCGAAAGCCCAAGAAACGTCAGTTTTTCGCGGCGTTCTTCGGATTTGAGCGTGCTGGCATTCTGAAGAGTCCCAGCACCTTCATACGTCTCGGCGATACTCATGCCACATGTTCCGGTACGATGATCGTATCTTCGGGATGCAGGGCAAGGCCGATTTGCTCTCCCTTCGACGGCAACCCGGTTTGGCCCGCGCGATTGGCAGGCACACGCACATTGATCTGACCAGCGCTGTCGTGCTGAACGATCACTAGAACGCTGTCGCCCTGATAAATGATGTCATGCACTTGGCCGGACAGGTCATTGGCGGCGTCTGGCACCGCGCCTGCTGTGACTTCCAGCAACTCGGGCCGGATGATCAGACGATGGCCTCCGCTGCCCAGCGCAATAGGCGTATTGGATTTCAGAACGCGCTCGCCAAGCTGCGCCGTGTCATTCGCTACACTAACCGGCAGGGAAATGGATTCCCCGATAAAATCCGCCACAAAGAAACTATGCGGCTGGCGATAGAGCCGCTCAGGCGTCGCGATCTGTTCGATCCGCCCATGATTGACCACTGCAATCCGGTCCGACATCGTCAGGGCTTCGCGCTGGTCATGGGTCACGTAAACGACAGTTGCATCCAGCTTTTCATGCAGCGCCTTCAATTCGATTTGCATATGTTCGCGCAACTTCTTGTCGAGCGCTGACAACGGCTCATCCATCAGAATGATCTGCGGCTCAAAAACCATGGCGCGGGCAAGGGCCACGCGCTGTCTTTGTCCCCCGGATAATTGCGTGATGCGCCGGTCGCCATAACCGCCCAGCTGCACGGTCTCCAGCGCGCGCTCGGCGCGGGCCTTCTGATCGCTTTTGGACACCCCGCGAATTTTCAACGGATAAGCCACGTTTTCTGCGACCGTCATGAACGGAAACAACGCATAGCTTTGGAACACCATGCCAAGGCCGCGCTTGTGGGGCGGCGTTGCAATCATTTCCTGTTCGCCAAACCGGATCGACCCGCCATCAGGACGCACAAATCCGGCCAGCGCCATCAAAAGCGTCGTCTTGCCGGAGCCTGATGGCCCCAGCAATGTCAGGAACTCGCCCGCGGCGATGTTCAAAGACACGTCATTCAGCGCTTTGACCGATCCGTAGGCCTTGCACAGGTTGGATATATCGATGGGAAGGGAGTGGGCTGCAGGTGACATGGGGGCTCCTAACCTGACAAAAATGGGCGCAGCACAAGATGTGCCGCGCCCAGATATTTTTTACTGTTGGATCAGCGTGTCAAACTCTTCGGTCAACTCGCCCAGCTGGCCGATGTAAAAGTTCGGATCGACCAGAAGCTGCTTGCCATAGTTGTCGGGATGTGTGTTGACCTTCACTGCCATCTCATCCGAGATTATCCCGGTGCCGAAGGCACCCGAATTCACCGGACCCAACGGCATGGTCACCGCCAGCCTCGCCTGTGCTTCGGCGCTCAGCAATTCGTTGATAAGGCGCATCGCGTTGTCTTTATTCGGAGCCCCCTTGGGAACCAACAAGCAGTCCACGTCCATCGTGCCGCCATCAAAGGCATAGGCCACATCAATGCCCGACGCGATCACGCTTTCTACGCGGTTATGGCCCATATGGATCACGTCCACTTCGCCGTCACGCAGCAACTGCGCCGATTGCGACCCGCCGCGATACCAAACGGTAACTTCGGGGGCAATCTCACCCAGCTTGTCCCATGCGCGCGCCTTGCCCTCATTCGTGGCCAACGTGTCATAGATCTCGGCCATCGGCACACCATCCGCCATGAGCGCGGCTTCGAGGTTATAGTTCACCTTGCCGTGCATACCGCGCTTGCCGGGGAAGTTTTCCAGATCCCAGAACTCTGCCCAATTGGACGGGCCATTGTCGCCAAATGCATCCTTGCGATAGGCAATCACCTTGGTGAAGTTGATGAAGCCGATGTAATTGTCATGGATCAGCTCTTTCGGAATGCCTGTGGTGTCAACAATCGAATAGTCGATCGGCTCAAGGCTGCCTTCCCGGCTCAGGGTTTCACACGAAGGCAAATCCTGTTCTGTAACGTCCCATGCAACGGCACCCGCCGTGATCTGCGCGCGCACGTCCTGAATGCCGTTTGTCGTATCTTCCTTGACAGTGATATTCAGCGCACCAGCGGCAGGTTCCAGCATGGCTGAGCGCAAGGCATCCTGAAACGAGCCTCCCCAGGACGCAAACACGACCTCTCCCTCGGCAAAGGCAGGCGAAGCAATGGCCAGGCCACCTGCCACTAGCGCCGTGGTGAGCTTCAGTTTTTGGTTATCTTTCATCATGTCAGGCTCCTCCCGAACTGTTGGTTGGTTTGTGGCTTCGCGACATGCGCGGCTCCACATAATCATTCGCAATCGTTTCATCTAGCAAAACGTCATTTCAGTTTTACTAGAGCTGATGTTGGAATTGGTCAAGGATTCTTTTGCCCCGTAGGATTCACACTCCCGTTTCCTGAGCATCAGAGCCTGGAAAATCTCGCAATTCGCGCATTGGTGCAGCATTCATCTGGGTTCGATCTTGCACATATGGCGTCTGAAGCGATCTTCGTCTGACCCGAAGTTAACTGCCACCGATTGAAGCATTTGGTGGAACGTGCGGACCGCAAACTCTCACTCGCTTTGCGTTGATCCGCGAATTTGAGTGGCAGCTTCTTGACAGTATGCGCCAATTGATCCTGACGACAGAATTGGTCAATTTGGGCTCAGCCCCGACCTCGGATGCGACGCAGCATCCCGTGATATGGAGGCATCGTCAACGTCAGGTTGTCGTTGTGGGAGGGCATGGCGGATCGGAGGATCAGTCATGGAAACACCAAACTTACCGGCCATTCGTGCGCTTCGCCCGGCTTGGAACAAAGGGCGCATCGTTGGGCAAAAACGGCCACTGAAACCAAAACACGTCTGGGCAATCCGTGTTCGACTTGAACTCGCCGAGAACCATCGGGACCTGGCGCTGTTCAATATGGCAATCGACAGCAAACTGCGTGGCTGCGATCTCGTGAAGATGAAAGTCGTCGACGTGATGGCGTCCGGCCAGATCAAGGAACGAGCTTCGGTGTTGCAAAGCAAAACGCAGAAGCCGGTTCGTTTTGAAATCTCCGAAGGCACACGCGCCTCGGTTGAAAAGTGGATGGAAGATGAGCTCATGGTCGGCTCGGAGTACCTATGGCCGGGTCGTTTCCATGAACGCTTGCACATCTCGACACGCCAGTACGCCCGGATCGTCCGGGATTGGGTCACGTCGATCGGTCTGGAGGCCAGTGCATACGGAACGCATTCGATGCGGAGGACAAAAGTCACACAGATCTACAAGAAGACCGGCAACCTGCGGGCGGTCCAGCTGCTACTTGGGCACACCAAGATGGACAGCACCGTCCGGTATCTCGGTGTTGAGCTGGAAGATGCGCTTGCGATCGCAGAGGCCATTGAAATCTAACAACTTGGGCCGTCTTCGCGGACGGCCCAAACAAGACCTTGGCGAAATCTGCGGCGAACAGCGACGAGGAGCCCAGAGCGACGGTCTTCTTGCGGAGCAGGCAAGGACATCGCTTTAAAGTTTCAACTGACACGGCGTATTAGAAAATTCAGAAAAAACTGCCCGTCAATCCTGCGCGGCTCGTAGACAAGCCTTCTTCCTGGCGAAAGTCCTTCGGGCAGTTTGACGCTTATATTGACCTTATAGGGTGTCGCCTGCCCGAAATGCGAACTCAATGTGAAGCGCAATTTCAACTGACCGGAGTCATCGAATTTGCCAGTGAAGTCCCTAAACCAAGGCCCTTCGGCCGCAAAGCCTTGGGCAGATAGCAAGGTCAGCTTGTCTCCATTGCGATTGATGCGCAAGGCTGCAAGTGGCTCGATTTTTCCGGGGAAATAGGCCTTGTCGGGCCGACTGGTTGTTTGCCAATAATCATCGTCCCATCTGCGTCTGATTAAGACAATGTAGTCACCATCAAAAGTCGCGAAAGACGGCGCGACCAACTGATTACAGACTCTTCCTTGCTCTCCTCGAAGTGCGGCAAGAGTTTCACTGGTCTCGAGGCTCTCAGGCGTCAGTCCAAGATTCTCTCTAGCGCTGATATACCGAGAGAAAGCAGATCTCGTGCGTGGGCCCGCAACACCGTCCGCTGTGCCAGCGCTGCAGCCAACGCGATTTAGCTCAGTTTGTATATCACGGATCAGGCTGCGCGTCTCTGTATCATCCTTCGCGCTTTGAGGCGATGTCGGCACAAGAGCTGCTACTTTGTCTCGCGCAGTACTACTGTTGCCCGGCACTTCGTCCTTCTGGTGCTCAGCAAGCAAGTCGTCCCGCAACGAAAGGGCGAGCGCGACTGCAAAATGATCCCTTTCGCCTTCGTATCGCTCCAGAAACATCTCGATCGCATCAAGCCTTCCGAGCGAACGCGCAAGTTCAAAGTCCGCATAAATCTGGTCTTCGACACGCTCAATTTCTTCCTCTGGCGTCGAGCCTGCAGCCGCATCTGGAACAAGAAAAATGTCTCTGGCGGGAAGCGAGCCATAAGTAAATGGCTCCTGATAGCCTTCTGTCAGAGTGTAAACCCTGTCGCGGACTCGCCGAAACAACTTGCCAATCTCAAGTCCGGGTTCCTCGATGTGGTTGAGCAGAGCCTGAGCATAGGGGCTGTTGCGGCCATCGCCGTCAAGCGCCAGCGTTCCGCTCCTTGCAGCATATCCAACCAACACACCTCCCGGATCGATACGTGCAAGTCCGCGTCCAATTGAGCGGGTGCTGTTTGTGCGCTCCATAGTCGCGAGGAATGGATTGTTGCGGCAGGCGTCAACCAACACGATCTTCAAGCCGGGTGCGCCCGCGATGGAGCTAATCAATGTGTTGAGGCGGATTGCCTCGAGTTCGATGTCACGGTCGCTCCGCAGTTCCGCACTGACAGGGATCAGGAAGTTCGTGTTGTCCAACTCGATGCCGTGGCCGGCGAAGTATACGATGACCGACTCGGCGTTTTTTGCCTTTTCTCCAAAGTCACGTATGGCAAGGCGCATGTCGCGGTAATCCAGATCAAGACCTGTTGTGACCTCAAACCCGATCCTGCGCAATGCCTCTGCAATGTCGATCGCATCATTCGACGGGTTTTTGAGATTGCTGACATGTTGGTAGTTCGCATTGCCAATTACCAAGGCAACTTTGTCCGCCAGCACCATCGCAGGCAGAAAACAAAACACAACTGAGAACAGGATACGCTTCATGTGAAATATCGCCGTTAACGCGTCTACCATATGAACGTTTCCACACTTTCGGAATTCAATCAATATGACCGGCGTGGACAAGCTCTAGCTCGGCTTAGGCCGCATAGCGGAGTTCGGGATTGACACGACGAAGGTTCGTTTCCCGCCCATTGCGCCAGTTTCGGCATGGACCATTCATATGAAGTACGAACTCGGAGCCGCCTTGCGGCGGGACAGAAAGATGCTCGCTTGGGAAGCTATCTAAACGTCAGCTTCCGCATTTCCTGCGAGCATGCGTAGCGACTGCAGCGAACTTCCACTTCCCGCGCTTCGTGCCGTACTTCAGCCCCCTACCCGTCCCGATCTAGCTTTAACCAATATCGCGTGTACCGGAGTTCACCCGTTCGGATCAAAGCGCCCTTCTCTACCAGGTTCTGGAGATCCCGCGTTGCTGTGGCGCGCGATGTTCCCGTGATCGAGATATAGTTCTCAGCGCTCAATCCCCCTGTGAACCCATCCGGCCCAGCCTTGAACAAACGGGCGATTACCTTGCTTTGGCGAGTGTTGAACTGATCACGGTACCGATCATAGAAGTGCGTCTTGGAAATAAAGAAACCAACCCGCTCAAGCGTCACCTGCTGTGCTGTAAGGACAGTTTCGGCAAACCAGACGAGCCACGGTGTGACTTCCAGCGTCTTTTGATGGCGTTCGAGTTGGTCGTAGTAAGCCTTCCGCTCTCGCTCGATCGTGAAAGCAAGGGCAATCAGACTTGGCTGACCGATATTCTGGGCCAAGGACTTTTCAGCCAGCGCCCTACCCAACCGGCCATTGCCGTCCTCAAAGGGATGAATGCTCTCGAAATACAGATGGCTCAAACCGGCCCGGATCAGTGCGCGCAATGGTTCGGGACCATCCGGTGCGGTCCGGTTGAACCAGGCTACGAACTGGTCCATTTCAGCCGGAACCTGATGTGAAGGTGGAGCTTCGAAATGCACCGTTGGGCGGTCGAGCCTGCCTGAGACGATTTGCATCGCATCCTCATGGCTCCGGTATGATCCAATCGTTTCCAGATGCCTGTCATGGGACAGAAGCATGTCATGCCACCGAAACAGGGTGTCGTGTGACAGTGGTTCCGAATAGTTGGAATAAACATCCACCATCATTTCAGAAACGCCCTGCTCGCGCGGTTTGGATGGATAGCTGTCGGGAGCCAGTCCAAGATGTCGGCGCAAGGAAGATTGCACGCTGAGACGATCCAGCATCTCACCTTCGATCGCGCTGGTCTTCATTGCTTCTTCGCTTAGCAGGTCGATACGCAATTGATCTCGATCCGATGTGTTCACATGATGAACCGCTCCAAGAACTTCCCCTGAGGACAACAGGAACTGTTGCTCGTATGGTTCGAGTCTTGCGGCGTCGTAACGAAAGGTAGGCCAGTCAGGGTTCTGCCAGTTCCACATCGTGAGGTATAAGCTTCCTTTCTATAACTCACTATTTATGGTTGCGTGATTTATAGAGGTCAATCCTATAGCTCACCTTTTTCAGACCCTTCGATCCAGTCATCACTTGGAGGTGTAATCTGAAAACGGTAAATTTCATCCTGT
Organism: Ruegeria sp. D3; assembly: GCF_056534465.1. Lineage (NCBI taxonomy): Bacteria > Pseudomonadati > Pseudomonadota > Alphaproteobacteria > Rhodobacterales > Roseobacteraceae > Ruegeria > Ruegeria sp. D3. The sequence continues at coordinate 34,123 of NZ_JBQFPK010000016.1, read as the reverse complement.
TTCCCCAAATTTACGTAGCATTGGATGTCCGCGAGAGCATTGCCTTTGGAGACAATTCGCCCTTTTCGATCTTGGCCAGCAACGAAATCAGGTAAGCCCCTGGAGATTGTATGTTCTCAGCACGTTGAAAGATGTATCCGAGAACAATGAAGCGAATAGCTGGGCCAAAAGTTGATTTCATTGCATACCAGGTTTGGCCAAGCCGTAGATACTCGGCGATATCATCCATAAGCCGATCACAGTGGTGCTGATCTTTTGCAAAGCGTAGTTCTGAGCATAGCCGTGGAAAACTGCGCTCCATTTGGTCTGGAGAAACCTGAATCTGAGAAAGCTTTTCTTTCTTAACTTCCGGATTCAAAGAGTCCTCTTTGTGCCCCTCAATTTCACTGTCACTGGCCCTCAAATTTTCTGTATCAGTCTGTGTTATCTCGGAGATTTCCACAGAGATTTCTGCCAACAGCTCGCTGAGTACATTCGCATCTGGTTTGCGACGCAGAGCATTGCGTACGGTGGTCACCAAATCAGAGATCGCGGTGTCATTTGCTACGAGTTCCTTAAGGCGCGCCAGAGCGGCGGAAACTTTGTCACGGAGTACAGTGAACTCGAGAACGCGATCAGCATGCCTCTGGGCTTCCTGAATGAACTCAGCGTGCCGTTCAGACAAAGGCATCAAGGAGAGCCCAGTTGCGGTGACCACCCTGCCCTGGCGATCCCGGCGCGCCCATCGCTTACCGTTTGCGCTCATGACGCGGCGGATAAGTCCAAGGTCCACCAGCGTCGAGATATGACGCTCAACTGTCTGCACGCTGACATGAGTTCGTTTGGCTATCGCCGCGTTGGACGCGAAACAGATGTGATGATCATCCTGGTCCGCAGCAATCTGATCACCGCCCATAAAGGAAACCATCGCTCTCAGGACATTGAGAGTTGTGGATTTTAACCCAAGAGGTTCTCTGGCCTCTTCAACGGCGCGAAGAAGTATCCATTTTTTGGGCGTACTGTTCCCCTGCCCTGCCGTTCCCGACAAGGTCGCTCCAATTGGAGCCAATGCTGTTAGTGTTTTCATGATTATCTATCGGCAGACAAAAATTACCCGTTCGCTCAAGAGCGTTTTTTCTTGTGTGGCGATTCGGGTGCTGCTAGATTCTAGGTGTCTAATCTAAGAATTGCGCTTTGCGCAGCAGCCCTCGAAGCTCCGGTTTCGGGGGTTTTGTTTGTTTGCCTTCCTCCTTTCTGCTCGTCCTCAGTTCTTTTTCTTGGCGTTTACAGCTGTAAACTCAGCGTGTGAGCGCTTAATGATTTCAGCCATGTTTTCGTCCAACCAGCTAGCGAAGCCAGCGTTAGCTCCGGTCCTTTTGACCGAAACAGTTAGTGATCCGTTGGTAGATTTGATTGTAACGCCTTCGATTGGGTTGAGTTCGGCTGCACCTTCTCTTTGTCTTGCACCGCGTTTGGCAGCTGCTTTTAGGAGCATTTCCAGCCGATCATCTGACGACATCGATGGCTCAATGGTTGCAAGAAGATTTGCAGCTTCATCTTCCGCTAGCTTGCCTGCAACGAAGTGCTCTGCAAGCACGGTCCATTTTGGGCGGCCTGATTTTGGGGCTGCGCCGATCATGTCACCAATCTTTGCAGGAACATGTTGCGTAATTTTTGTCAGGTGAGACAGCCCTGATTTCGAAACGTTCAATACTTGCCGCACCGTTGCCGTGTCATGCCCGGAAGTCAGGATCGCCTCGGCGAAACGTGCTTTCTCGTAGAAGGAAAGATTGCGCCTCGCAGCATTCTCAAGCCCTTTGGCGAGAAGCGCTGAAGCATCGTCGATATCCTGAACATTGGCGCGGACTTTAATACCAAGTTCACGACAGGCTTTGAGCCTCCTCCGTCCATAAATTGCCTCGTATCGACCGTCGGATTTCGATCTTCTGACAAGAATGGGAACTTGTTGGCCACCGTCTTGTATACTCGACATCAAGCTTTCAAAACTATCGTCTTCTTCGTCAATGTTTACAGCTGTAAACTCACCGAGCCTATCGGCAGGCCCCCAGTCGTCGATCAGAGCAGGGTCAATTTCCCTGATTGCGGCAAGAGAGCCCTGAAGCGCACCAAGAGCAGGGGCATTGGGTTTTGGAGTTTTATCGATGGCCTTGGGGCCAGAGCGCGCGATGGTGTTTGCGATCCCCGACATCTCCTGAAGCGACTTTCTAGCCATTAGCTGCGTCCCCATGCTTGATGGATCATTTGCTCTACCTCAGAGCCGATCGCATCCATTGAGTTCTTTGCCCGATCATAAGTTGCGCGTGTCATTTCTGACCGCACGACTTCGTAAATTGATTGTTTGAGCATTGTGGCGTCACTGACCGCGGTGCTTTTGAGGGCTGTGGCTGACATAACGCGATCCTGAAACAGTGCCCGCATGAACGAAGCCAGTTGTTGAGACGGTACGTCTGTTGGCTCGTCACGCGTTATCAGGAATTTGAAGTTGTCGTATTCGAGCGTAGCGCCGGCATCTTCAATGACTGCCATGTAAGCACCAGCGAGTTCGAGAAATTGAGCCGTCGAAGACACGTCCAGCATCGAAGGTGTAAGTGGCACAAGCAATGAACTGGCGGCCGCCATCCCAGCAATTGTCAAGAATCCTAGCTGAGGTGGGCTATCAATCAGAACAAGGTCAAAATCTCCTTCCACCTGGGCCAGGGCATTCCGTATTCTTGTAAAGAACGGATGGTCTGGGTTGGAGTGAACGGCAGATTCTGTCTCAAATTCGGAAAGAACAAGCCGTGACGGAGCCACAGAGAGACCGGGGAAGTACGTCGGAAGCACGACGTCCGCCATATCTACCGGATCTTCATATCGAATAGCATCGTAAATCGTCAGCCCGTCAAACTCTATTTCGGGGCTTATGCCGCACATGGATGTAAGAGAGCCTTGAGGATCCAGATCAACAGCCAGCACACGGTAACCGCGAAGCGCAAAATAGTGAGCCAAGTGAATTGTTGTGGTGCTCTTACTGCTGCCGCCTTTGAAGTTCATCAACTGCCAGACTTGGAGCTTTTCTCCTTCAGTCCGGCGAGGGACATAGCGCCCTTTTTTGCGTGAGGTTTTCTCAAGCGTTTCGCGAGCCTCCCAAAGTTCTTGGGCAGTATAGTAACGCCTACCGCTGCGTACGTCATTCGGTTCAGGAATCGTTCCCTCTGCGTGGACTTTGCGCATGAATTGACCTGAGACTCCTAAGAGTTCAGCAGCTTCTGGCGCTGCAAAATTTCGCAGTGATTTGGTGTTGTCGGGGGCAAATGCAGCAAGTAGATGTTCCCGGATAGCCGAGTTTAATCTCTCAGATATTTCCGTGGCGAGTGCCGATGGTCTTTCTGCCGCAAGTGGTGTCACGGGAATCATGTAGTTGCCTCAAATTAAAGAATGTGGTCATTTTTGCGCCACTTGAGATAAACAGCCGTGATTCATAGCACTAAGTCAAGGATTTTCGCCTATATTGTAGGTTTTCCAACGCGGAGGACTACATACGCTTTGCATCAGAGCAGGGTGGTTTACAGTTGTAAACTCGGTTGAGCGGGATCATGGGTTCTTTCAGTCGATGAAGTTCTAACGTAGGCATGCGAAGGCATTCCTGTAAAACTCCTCCCTATGCTCCGCTTTGAGTAGAACGCCTCTAGCATGGAGTTGGAGTGAAGGCCGAACGGCTTTTGGCGCAAATTGCGCAATTGGGAAGGGCAGGGAGCTAGTTGAGCTGATTGGTCAAATTCTCTCACCAACAATTTCGTTATCGAGTTTTCTGCGATACCAACTTCGTAACAATACTTCTGCGCCAGTACGGGAGTACGATGCGGTGAGAATGGCATGGCGATCTGGGTCAGATACACCGAGCTCAGCCCGTGCGCAGAGGAAAACACGCGAACATTCCGGCTAGAGTCAGCCGCTCGCCAATTGCCCAAGAAATGGCATACCGTGAGGGCGGGGTTTCGGGAATTGTGCGCCTGTAAGTTGCGACGGAACACGGAACTGTCCTCGATCCAGTGCAGCTGTGCTTGCGCGGCGCGGCTTTTGACGCAAGTCTCTACCGTCATTGGATTCATATGGGATCACAGACATGATCCGTGTGTTCACGTCCCATTAGCGTCCATAAAACCAGCTTGCTCGAATTAGTGATTTTGGGCTCCTCAATCGTTGAACAGACGGTCTCGTTGGCATATATTGCCAAAAAGGAGGCTTACGCCATGGTAACCCGCAATGTTGTACTTACAGAATCGCAGGATCAACTGGTGCAGAATCTGGTTGCGTCCGGTCGATATCAGAACGCCAGTGAAGCGTTGCGCGCCGGCCTTCGGCTTTTGGAGCGGGAAGAAGCGGGGCTGGAGTCTCTCAAACAAGGCTTGCAGGAGGGTGTAGCGCAGGCTCAGGCCGGAGATTTGGCAGAAGGCAGGGGTTCGGATGCGATCCGTCGTGCCTTTGCAAGGGCACGAGCCAAGGCGTGACCAGACCCTTTCGACTGACACGCCGCGCTGAATCCAGCCTGGTGGAAATTGCCCGATGGACCATCGACAAGTTTGGATCGCATCAAGCCGATCTTTATGAACAAGAACTAATAGCGCGCTGTCAGGCCATCACAGAGGGCAGGGTGGCCAGCCGAAGTTGTTCTATATTGGTCGAAGAGGCGGCGGATCTCAGATATGTGCGCGCAGGAGAGCATTTCCTGGTTTATCTGGATCAGCCGGACGCGGTGATCATTGTTGATATCCTGCATTCCCGTTGCGATCTGCCGCGACATGTTTCCGCGCTGGCCACGTTAACAGATGCGACAGGAAACAAGACATAGGCACAGCAGCCGGAGTTTCCCTCAAGCGGGGATTATTAAATAGTCAGTAACTACTCACCCCAGTAGATCAGTCGCCGGGTTATCCGCGATGTCCACATCGTCGTAGTATTTCTGCGCCTGGGCCATGGAGCGATGCAGGGAGAGGCGCATCGCGGCCTGGATCGGGGCGCCGTCCAGCGCGGCCTGGGTCAGGAAGCCCGAGCGCAGCCCATGGGGGGAAGCGAACCCGTCCGGCAGGCCCGCCAGTTTCGCCCGACGCTTGACGATCTGCGCGATGGCATCCGGGCTGAGGCGGCGGGTTAACACCCGATCGGCTTTTGAAACAGGCCGGAACAAGGGGCCGTCCTGAATCTCACCCACCTCGATCCAATGGGCCAGCGCTTGGGCTGCGCGGCCTTTCAACACCAGCCGCGGCGTTTCACCTTTGGTTGTCGTCTTGGTCTCCAGCAGTGAAATCCAAACCAGGCTTTTCTCGTCGAACTCCTTCAGCGAGACGTCTTCAAACATCAACCCGGTGATCTCCGAGCGCCGTCTACCACCCGAAGCCCAACCCAGCATCAAGATGGCGCGGTCGCGGCAATCCCGCCGGGACCCCCGACAAGTGGACAGCAACTGCTCGAGCACATCGCGGGTAATCGGTTGCTGCGATTTTGGGGCAGGGGGCCGGGCGGCGGCGCGGCGCGCCTTGGCACGGGCCTGCTTCACCTGCGGCGCATCAAAAGGGCTGGTCAGGTTCTTCATTCGATGAAAGGCCAGCCAGGAGGCGATGCGCCGGTCCAGCGTAGAAGGGGCCGGGCAGGCGAGGGACTTGCGTAGCCCTTGCGCGATCAACATCTCGGCACTCTGACGCGCGACATCCTCGGGCGCGGCATCTCCCAGATCGCGGGCGTGATCGAGAATGAAGGCCAGCGCTGTGGCCTCGCTCTCGGGCCAGTCCAACGGCACTCCGAACCGTGCTGCCTTCCAGGCCGTTACATAGAGCAAATCGCGCTCATAGGCCCTGAGCGTGTTGGCGGGTGTGCCGCGGACATAGAGATCGGTCAGGGCGTCCTGGTCAGACTGCGACAGGGCAGGGGAGGGGGCGGGGAGATAGGGCTCAGGGGTGCTCATACGGCCCACTCTGCGCCCATTTTCCCGCAAAATCAATTATACTTGATAAGCGATACTTATCGAGTGTAACTTGAAACTGATAGCGCAACAAAAGTAACGAGCAAAAGTAACAGATTTTGCGCGTAAAGTAGGTAGAGGGCTTGCGGAATAATAAAATCGGAGGTTCTGTCGCAGGTCTGTAAACCAATTGGCATCGACATTGCGCTGGAACCGTTGGCAAACTAAATGAAATGAACAGATATTTTGCCACTGAATTGCCTTTCTGGAAGTTTGCCAGAAACACGCTGATCGTCAGTTGCCTTGCGTTGTTTCCGCTGTTGGCCATCTTCGTTTTGCGCACGCCGGGCTTTGCGACGCACCTCCTGAACAGTGGTCCCGCGTTTGTTCGGTTTTTGCGTCAGGTGGTGACGAATGGGTTGCCGGTCGTTTTCCTTTTAAATTATCTCAGCTTTTTTCTTTTCGCCGTTGGGGTAAGGGCGCGGGGCAGGGGGGCCATCCCGGCCCGGTATCTGCTAATTGACCTGCTGCTACGGGCCGTCCTGTTCATCGCGCTGCACGCGCTGATCTACGCGCTTTCGGCAGACTGGTTCGGGTCTTTCGGCGGTGATCCCGTAGTGGCGTTGCGGGTAGTCGGTCCGACGCTGGTACGCTCCGCCTACTTCGAGAACATCTCAGGCGTTTACCTGTACGCCACGCTGGTCGGAGCGCTGCCGCTATACCTATCCGTCGTTCAGAGCCAGATCGCCCACGGTACTGGATTTGCAGCCCAACTGGCACGTCGCGTACCTGGGCGCGGCGGACCTGTGACATTGGCCCTGCTACTGATGGCGGTGTCAGTGGTCGTTCTGACCACCGCGGCGGCGCTGATTGTCCGTTTACAGTCGGTTTGGGGCTGAAGGGTCAGAACGCCCTGCGTATCGCGAAGGAGACTGCGTAATCGCGTTCAAGCTGGGGCCCATCCAGATCTTGATACACAGGGATCACGCCCTCGATACCCAGGCGCGTGCCCGCCAAAACGCCCGACCCCGGCACAAGGTAATTCACTCCGATTCCGATACTCAGAAACTGGCCGCCGCGCAGGGTCGGATCAGCGGTGGGCACCATGCCTGGGTTCAGGCGCGCATCCGACCCGTCAATGTTTTCCACGATGTCGCCGACCACCCGCAACGAGGAGCTGAACTGGTCATTCCAGCGCCGTGCACCCCAAACTGTTGCTGAATAGACGTCACCCAAGGTGTAACCGGCATCATTCTCACCCATCCGGATCACGGCGGCCAGCTGGGCGCCCCAAGACCAATCCGCGTTCTGGCCCGTATAGGTGACGCCCGGCAGCAGGTCGTAGGTGCCTGAACCCAGTTGCATGGGGTAGGGCAGCAGCTGGTCCGGCCCAGCTGGCGTGGTGTCGGTCTCGTCTATCGAGCCAGTCGGCAGACTGAGGCCAAGAGATAGTTCCAGCACCTGCCCGTCGGATTTGTAGATATCATATCCGCCGATGATCTTCAGATCGCCAAACCCCTGTGCCCTGGTCTTAAAGGTCTGGCCCATGCGGGTCTGGTGCTTCATCGTCTTGCGGGTATAGGGCAGCATCGCCATCACCGAGATCTCGTCGGTCACACCGTACATCAGGCCGACCATCGCCATGTTCATGCTCATGCTGAGCGGCGCGATCGGATACTGCGACAGAACGTTCGAGGTAGACAGCGACTGCGTTCCGGTACGATTTCCGTCCATCTCCATGTTCATGTAAGAGAACACAGGCATCAAAACACCCTCGGGTGGATGCATACCGCCAACGACACCCGTTGGCGGCACCGCGTCGGGGCGCATCATCCTGGACATGCTTCCCATACCTGACATGTTGCTGGAGGCTTGCGGGTTCATCGCCACGTTGTCAGCCGGACGGGTTTCCGGTTGGGCCATGGCAGTTGACCCAAGGCTCAGCCCCCCAGCCAGTATTACAGCCTGGAGGCGTTGCCAGACGCACGTAATCTTGCTGTTGCTCCGTGTCATGATGCCCTCGTGTTCGTTTGTTTCCTGAGTCCCTGCCCTGAAAACAAAGTGTTCGGTACGTCCATCGGTGAAGTCGAAATGGTGGGGGTCTCCAGCGCTGGAAGGTCAAGGCCGCCGGCCAGATTTGCGCTCGTCAAGCATGCATCAGCCGAAGGGGGTGCGGCAATAATGCGCTTGACCCTCCAGCGCTGGATTGTCGGACAAGGCCGCAAAACCGGAAATCCGGAGGGATTGGAATGATACCGGAAATCGGGCAGTTCGCCCTGGCGCTTGCCCTGGCCGTGTCCTTGGTGCAAAGCGTATTTCCCTTGATTGGAGCAGCACGGAACAATGTCATGTGGATGCGATCGGCATCTGCGACCTCGGTCCTACTGACAGCGCTGGTTGCTATCGCCTTCGCCGCTCTGATGTGGTCCTTCGTGGTCAGCGATTTCACTGTGCTAAATGTGGCCAGCAATTCTCATTCGCTGAAACCGATGCTTTTCAAGGTGGCTGCGACCTGGGGTAGCCACGAAGGGTCGCTGCTGTTGTGGATTCTGATATTGGTGATTTTCGGGCTGGGTGTGTCTCTGTTGGCTCGGAACATCCCACTGAAACTCAAGGCGCGCACTCTGGCAGTGCAGGCCTGGATCAGCGCGGGGTTCCTGTCATTCATGCTGTTCACCTCGAACCCGTTTGACCGGGTGTTTCCGGCACCGCTGGATGGTCAGGATTTAAATCCGCTGTTGCAGGATGTCGGCCTGGCTATGCACCCGCCGTTCCTATACCTGGGTTACGTCGGCTTCTCTATCGTATTTTCTTTCGCCGTGGCTGCCCTGATTGAGGGGCGGGTCGATCCGGCATGGGCGCGGTGGGTCCGACCCTGGACATTGGCGGCCTGGGTGTTTCTGACACTTGGTATCGTTCTGGGCAGCTGGTGGGCCTATTACGAACTGGGTTGGGGCGGCTGGTGGTTCTGGGATCCGGTCGAGAATGTCTCGTTTATGCCCTGGCTTGCTGGCACAGCGCTGTTCCATTCGGCCATTGTGACCGAAAAGCGCGGCAGCTTCAAAAGTTGGACGATCCTACTGGCCGTTTTGACCTTCTCGTTGTCCTTGTTGGGGACATTCATTGTCCGCTCAGGCTTGCTTACATCGGTCCATGCGTTTTCGGTCGATCCCGAACGCGGCATTTACATCTTGGCGCTGTTGGCTGTCGCGATCGGTGGTTCATTGACGCTGTTTGCCATACGCGCACCGGAGATGGAGGGCGGCGGTCTTTTTGCCCCGATCAGCCGCGAGGCCGGTTTGCTTATTAACAACCTGCTGCTGGCCACCGCAACGGCGACGGTTCTATTCGGTACGCTTTATCCGCTTTTGCTTGAGGCTGTGACAGGTGAAAAGATTTCGGTTGGACCACCTTATTACAACGCCAGTTTCGTGCCGATCATGCTGGTTCTAGTCGTTGTAATGGGGATTGGGCCGCTGTTGTCATGGAAGCGGGCGGATTTGCGCGGTGTTCTGTCCCGGCTCAAATGGGTGGCCGGGGTTAGCCTGCTCGTAGCGTTGCTTGTGTGGTATCTGGATACCGGCGGCCCAGCCTTGGCGGTAGTGTCGATCGGCCTTGCGGTTTGGTTGCTGGGCGCTGTGCTGACAGAGTGGGCCAGCCGAATTAAGCTGGGTGAGGCACCGTTGGCCGAGTCCCTGCGTCGGGCCCGCAGCCTACCGCGTTCTCATTACGGCATGGTCGTGGCCCATGCGGGGTTGGCTGTCTGTATGATCGGCTTTATCGGGTCCAGCGCTTGGAAATCCGAGGTCGTGACTTTTGCCGAGCCCGGAACACAGATTGAGATAGCAGGGTTCGACGTGCGTTTTGACGGTGTGGAACAGCTTCGCGGTCCGAACTATCTGTCTCGCGCGGCCACACTGACGGTATTTCGCGATGGCGCTTATGTCACCACGCTTCAACCCGAGCGCAGGGCCTATCTCGTGGCGGGTACCAGTACGACCGAGTCAGCAATTCGAACGACGTTGGCAGGGGACCTTTACGCCTCAATATCGGAACCGGCGGCGGAATCAGAACAGAGCAAATGGACCCTGCGTATCTTGTATGAGCCATTGGTGGTCTGGATCTGGATAGGTTCAGGATTGTTAGCATTTGGTGGTGTCTTGTCACTCTCCGATCGGCGTCTACGCGTCGGTGCACCACGAAAACGGACTGGGCAGAGCTCCGTTGCGGTGGCGGCGGAGTAGGGCAATGAAACGTCTATTTGCACTGTTCCCAATTACGATTGCCGGCATCCTGGGTGCCTTCCTGCTATGGGGACTGAATCCCGATCGCGATCCAAACGAAATCCCGTCTGTTTTGATCTCGCAGCCGGTGCCTGAGTTCGACTTGCCGCCGGTCGAAGGGCTGGATACCCACGGGCTGTCCAGTACCGATCTGGTGGAAAATGACGGGTCAGCTCCGATCGTGGTCAACGTGTTTGCGTCCTGGTGCGTGCCCTGCCGGGCCGAACATGCGGTGCTGACGCGTATGGTACGCGATGAGGGCATTCGCCTGATGGGCATTAACTACAAAGACAAGCCGCAGGACGCGCGGAAATGGCTCGACGATCTGGGCAACCCTTATGAGCGCATCGGTTCCGACCTGGACGGCCGAGCCGGGATCGAATGGGGGATTTCCGGCGTGCCGGAGACCTTTGTGATTGATGGCGCGGGCAAGGTCGTATTCCGTTTTGTCGGCCCGGTGCTGGGCGACGAGGCAATTTCAAAGATGCGCACCGCGCTGGATCAGGCGCGGGCGGCCGGAGGAGAGGCGTCATGATACGTCGCATTGTAATTACCGCGGTCACTCTGGCGATGCTGGTGTCGCAGCCGGCATTCGCGGTTGAGCCCGACGAGATACTTGCAGATCCGGTATTGGAAGAGCGGGCCCGGGCGATTTCGAAACAGGTGCGATGCGTGGTGTGCCAGAACCAAGACATCGACAGTTCTAACGCTGGCGTGGCGCGCGACCTTCGTCTGCTTGTGCGCGAACGGCTGGTGGCAGGCGACACGGACCAGCAGGTTATGGACTTTCTGGTTGCGCGTTATGGCGACTATGTTCTGTTCAACCCGCCATGGAAGCCATCAACTTACATTCTGTGGGTTGCGCCTATCGTCATCCTGGGGCTGGGTGGTATCGCGACTGCAGCGGTATTGACCCAAAATGCGCGCCGATATCGGAAGTCGCGAAAACAAGAGACGGAACGCGGCGCGAGCGAAGAACGGAATCCCGAAAACCATTCACTCACGGAGCCGCACGCATGATCTGGATTATCTTTTCATTCATGGCCGTGGCGGTGTTTCTGACGCTCGCCCTCTCCGGCCTGGGGCGCAAGACCTCGGACTTGTCGAGACGCGAAAGCGCCTCTGCCATCTTTTCCGACCAGATCGGCGAAGTGGAGAAGGACCTGGAACGAGGAATTATCTCAGCCGAAGAGGCCAAGGCCGCCAGAGCCGAGATAGAACGTCGCCTGAAGGCGATTGACCGGCAATCGGACGACAAAGCGATAATGGGCCATTCCGGGCGTGCGCTGATTTTACTTGCCGCGCTGGTAGTTCCAGCGCTCGGAGCCGGTCTTTATTGGCAACTGGGTAGTCCCTACATCCCCAGCCAGCCATTTGCCCAACGCGAGGGGGAGCAGGCCGAAGCCCGTGAAATCGCCGACCTTGCCGTGCGCCTGAAGTCGCGGCTTGAGGCGGATGAAACCGGCGGGCCAACCGAGGGATGGGTGTTGTTGGCTCAGACCTATATGCGTATGGGACGCTTTGGAGATGCCGCAGACGCGTTCGAGGGGTTGCTGGACCGACCCAATGCGAATTCAGCGCTGGTGTCGCAATATGGCGAGGCGTTGGTCTATGCCGATGACGGTGTCGTTACGCCCAAGGCCGATCGGGCGTTTGAACGAGCCTTGGAACTGGACCCATCGAACCCAGCAGCGACATTCTACAAAGCCATTGGTCTGGAGCAGGCTGGATCGCCTGATAAGGCCTATGACCTACTGAAGACGCGGATGGACGCCGAAGAGGAGTTCCGGCCATGGATGGAGAGTTTTGTGGCCCAGCTTAACCGCATCGCCCCGTCGATCGGACGGGCTCCGGTGAATCTGGCGGCTTTTGCCCCTTCCATGCCCGGCCCAACTGCCGATCAGGTGGCGGCGGCCGAGGAGATGTCAGACGAAGACCGGCAGGCCTTCATCCGCTCGATGGTCGAACGGCTTGCGAGCCGGATGCAGGAAAACCCAGGCGATCTGGACGGCTGGATGCGGCTGGGCAACGCCTATTCGGTGCTGGGCGAGACCGACGGCGCCCGGAACGCCTATGGCAGGGCAAGGGATCTGGCGGATGACCTGCCGCAGGGGGATCCGCGCAAGGTGGCAATCGACCGGGCATTGCTGGAACTGGGGGGTTGATTCCCGCAGCCCGGCGTGGATCGGGCCGGCGCCGACTTCGCGCTGATGCCCAGTGAGCCATCTGGAAAATTCCGGTTTAGGCTATCGCATGCCGATCTTTAGGAGGTTGAGACCATGAAAGTTGAAACGTTTTCTGATCTAATTGTCTGGACGCGGGAAATGCATCATTGGCTCGCCGAATGTTTGGCCCACTGTTCGACACAGTCAGAGCAGGAGCTGGCCAGGATGTTGCTTACCTACCTCGCCGATCATGAGGCTGCTCTGGAGAAAATCGTCGATGGTTTCGTGAAACGAGCCGATCCCAAAGCGCTCAACACCTGGGTATATGACTATTTGGGCAATGAGCCGATCGACCCACATCGCGCCTGCGACAGGCCGTTCGCACAGATGAGCGTCGATGAGATCTGCGAAGCGGTCTTCGATCTTCACAATCAGGTGATCGACTTATATCGGTATTTGCACGGGCGTGCCGAGATACCCGAGGCACGCGAACTCTTTCAGGCGATACTGGATATGGAAGAGCACGAGACCATGCGTTTAGCGCAGCAGAGCAACCGCGTCCGGGATATGTGAACTCCGGGGTCAGGATCCGCTTTCCACGGCTCCGCCCGCAATCGGCGCGGCCTGTTCCATCGCGTCGAGAATGGCGTTCGTGGTCAAGATCTCTGGCAGGGCGATGCCTTCGGGGGCCGACGGGCCGTAGACGATGTTGAAGGGGATCCCGAACCGTCCATTGTCCTCAAGGAAACGGGCGATCACATCGTCGGGGCGGGTCCAGTCGGCCTGCATCGGAATTGCTTTGTCCGATTGCAGTGTTGCCAGAACCTCGCCGCGTTCCAGCACCAGCGCTTTGTTGGCCTTGCAGGTCAGACACCAGTCGGCTGTGACATCGACGAAAACCACCTCGCCGCGCGACACAAGGCGGGCGATTTCGGGGCGGCTGAAGGTAATCCAAGGGATCTCTCCGGCTGGTTCAAGCAGCCTGGACCGGTCTTTGCCGGCAATCGCAACCGGTGCGGCAAACGCTGCGGTCAGCGTCAGCAACAGGGCTGTCCAGCGCAAAACGGGTGGCATCATCGTACTTTTCCAGATCAACAGGACCAGAACAGTTGCAGCCAGCACGGTAGCAGTTGCAGCAGTGTCTCCGGCCACCCCGACCATCACCCAGACCAACCAGCCGATCGTGGTCAGCAGTGCCGCCGACAGGGCCCATTTTAATCCCACCATCCAACGCCCCGGTTTAGGCAGAGCGGCGGTAAGTTTCGGGTGCACTGCAACCAGCAGGTAAGGAATGGCCAGCCCGACCCCCATTGCGGTGAAGATCGCCACGATATCCACCGGTCGGCCGGTCAGGGCAAAGGCCACCGCCGTGCCGAGGAAGGGGGCCGAGCAGGGCGTCGCCAGAACTGCTGAGAAGGCTCCGGTCAGGAAATCCCCGACCAGCGACACGCGGCCCTTTTCGACATGGGCAAGCCGGGTGTTCAGCGACTGCGGCAGCGTGATCTCGAACAAGCCCGCGAGGCTGGTTGCAAAAACCGCCAGCACCACGATCATCACCGCAAGGAAAAGCGGATTCTGGAACTGGATGCCCCAGCCGACGGAATAGCCCAGCGACCGCGCCGCAATGGTGATAGCCGCCAACAGCCACATGAATGTCAGGATTCCGGCTGCCGAAGCCAGGAACCCGGCGCGAATCTGAGCCGCAGAGCGGTCGCGAGCCTTTACCGCCGAGGAAAGCTTGATCGAAAGCACTGGCAGTACGCAGGGCATGACATTCAGAATCAACCCGCCGCCCACCGCCAGCAAAATGATCCAGACCAGCGCGCTGGCTGAAGTTTCGGCGGCCGCGATCTCATATGGTGGCGGGGTAGGGGGAGCGTCGGTACGGGGCGAAAACTCGGCCACGCGGTTGGTGTCGGTAACCGTGACGGACAAGGCGGGGGGGTCCTGTGCCAGAGCGAGGACCGGGAACTGCACCCATAGCTGACGCCTGTCGCCAGCGAGCCGGATGTCGGGTGCACCAAACGCGGTGTCACGTCCCATGTCGGGAAAGACATCAGGCGCATCAAAGGGCAGGTCGCTGGTGAAATTCAGCGTCAGCATCTCGGACTCGGTATCCAGGGTCGCGGCGTCGGACTTCATTCCGCTTGTGTTTCCCGTGGTTGGCACCCGCGACAGAAAGGCATTTATAAGCCGGGCCGAGTCCTGATCCCGACCCGTTCCCTGAGTCAGCGACAAGTCCAGCGAAAACTCGACCGGCACACAGATATCGGAACAGATCAGCGTTGTCACAGCGGCCTTCAAGTCAACTGGCGCTCCGGGGTTCTCGAGTGTGACGGTCAGCGGAAAGACCACTTCGTCCTTGTACCCGAAATTCTCGATCCCGAAGGCGCGAAAACGGATCGGCGCGGGCCAGTGAAACTGTACGTCGCTGACGTTTTGCGAGCCGTTCCAAGTGATCTTGGGCGGAATTCCCACCTCACCAGGCGACTTCCAGTAGGTTTTCCAATCTTCGCCCAGTTTCAGATGCAGTCCTGCAGTGATCGTCTTGACGTCAGGCGCGATCCCGTCCTGCGCGGTAATTATGTGTGCGACCAGGGGCTCTGATTCATACGCTTGGGATGTAGCTGCAAGGCTTGTCCCGGCGGAAGTCTGGCCAAAGATTAACCCCAAGATCATAATACATAAATTTAGGAGTGTTCTTGCCATTGCGCGTTGCCATCGGTTGTTTTGCACCCGTCTCTGCCAGATTCCAGCGCTGGAGGGTCAACGAGCCGGAATGTCACATCCCCACGATCAGCTCACGAAACCTTCGCGCCCGTCTTCGCAGATGAAATAGGCCCCGCCATCCGCGCCCTCCCATTGAACCCGGCAACCTTGGGGCAGGGCGTATTCAGGCTGCGGCGGTTGCAGCGGGCATAGTTTAGGGCGTGGTGCGCAAGCCGCCAGCGAAAGAGCGGCCAGCGACATGGCGGCCAACCTTGAGCACCAAAGCTTCATGATTGAAGATTATTGCCGGTGTACTGGGTTCGGTCCGACCGCGGCGTCTGTTGCCTTTGGTCTTTCCGATTCAGATTTGTTCGAATGACAGGATTTTTCCATCGCCTTGTGCATAAAGAAATGGGCTCCGAGGCACAGGATCAACGGTGCGAAAAGACCCAAGGAGTCAGAAAGCCCACCAACCGTCCCGCCGGCGATCAAGTAGAGAGCGATCGGCGTTATCATGGCAATGCAACATACCATCATGCCCCATTTCATTATCTTGCCGCCGCTAACCGGTACTGACGCCTGCGGCGCGTTTGCAGTCTGTTTTTCTTTCACATTCAACTCCAAAATTTGGATTGGAGACCTCTGCTAACGCCTTCCCACGATGGAAGGTCAAGCTGTTTTGGCGCGAAGCGAATTTGACGCTGTCAAACCAGTCCAGCATTTGCTTGGGCCTTACTTGGTGCATAGACACGGCCGGAACAGGGAAGTTTTTAGGGGTATGAACAGCAGGCATTGTCGTCCCGACGCCTGGTGAAGTTTCAGGTTAAACACGAAGCTGCCTAGGTCACTTTAAGCCTTGAAAACTCGCGGGTGGGTCGAAGCGATATCGAACGAATAATTGAATGGACAAATCTTCCCCCGTCGCGGATTGTCTAATCCCCTGGGTACTAACTCCAGACACCAACCAGCCAATAGGAGCGCTATCAATGCTGACCAGACGACATTTTGTTGCAGCCTCGCTCGCCATTTTCTCTCAGCCGGTTTTTGGAGTGACGTCGGCGGCGGCCTCGCAATGGTCGGAGTGGGATGCGCAAGTAACTCCAGCCAATTTTGATCCCGCAACATCCAATCCCTGGGGTTTACACCCACGTTTCCTGCCTCAGCGTGTGCAAACCAATCGACCACTTACTCCGGGTGACATTCATGTCGACGCGGTGGCACGATATCTGTATTTCATCGAAGACGGTGGCACAGCAATGCGTTACGGCGTAGCCATTGCCCGAGGCAATCTTTACGAGCCCGGAGTCTACACGATCAAGCGAAAGGCCAAATGGCCGCGTTGGACTCCTACAGCCGAAATGATTGAGCGCGACCCTGATGAATATGCGCAATTCGCAGATGGTGTGCCCGGTGGGCCGACAAACCCATTGGGATCAAGGGCGTTTTATCTGTTCGAAGGTGGTCGCGACACATACCTGCGAATTCACGGAACGCCTTATCCAAGATCTATCGGAGGTCGCGCAAGTTCTGGCTGCGTAAGGATGGCGATGCCACATATCATCGGGCTTTATGATCGTGTCAGGCCAGGGTCCACGGCTCATCTCTACCCTCCCGAGCGGCTTCTGACCGCGACCAGCTGACAGGCGCTTGTCAGGCGCGCGTACAGATTGGGCGCCCTTCAATAGTCCTAAGTGGTAGGTAGGTTGTTTCAACTGGCCCAACATAGCGATACCAATAGCAACCGTCCTCAGGCATGATTTTCACTGCGTTCAGGTCCTGGCCCGGAGCAGCAATCTGGGCTACGGCGTCAGGAACTTGGGAAAGCGTTCCGGGCTCGCTATCTGCAGATATTGACGTTGTTTCGGTACAAGCGCCGATGAACAAAAGTGCGGCCAGTGCTTGGAAAGCTTTCCTGAAGGACATGGTGTTTAGTCCACTGTGATTGTCATTTGTAGTGCCTGCTACCCTCGCATCGACGGGTGATCACATCAATTCACCAAGAACTAAGCAATTGTTAGCGTTGCTTTTTTGTGTTCGGTTGATTCAAGAAAGTCAGGTTTTGCTTAAAGCAGCCTGGAGTTACGTCCAAGAAAAATTGCTTTTCCACAATGACTTGATGATTTGGGTCCGCCTTCTAAGGAAATATCCCTGCGCCAACGGCAACGACAATTCAGACGAGACATCCCATATGAAATGTCATTTGCGTGTTGACCTTCCAGCGCAGGAACCGGGCATACGAGTTATTTGAGTCGGAAAAAAAGAATAAACTTTGGGATGGCAGGCATGAAACGGAGCAAAGAAGGAAAGGTTGTTACGCGACGTGGAGTGATTGCCGCGTTTGCTGCGACGACGCTTTTTCCAGCACCGGCCGTTTGGGCCCAATCAACGGCAACTGAGGGGACGCGCCGCAATGTTTCCTCATTCCGCGTTGCTAAATGGCAGGACCACTTTGATACGCTTAAGAATGGTGTGATCCTGTCCGATACACAGTCCAAGGTCCTGCAATATTGGTCGGAAGACGAAAGCGTCTACCGAATGTATCCAACCAGCGTACCGCTGACGGAAGACCTTACAAGGCTGGGCTACACCACAGTTACTCGCAAGGTCGAAGGGCCGTCTTGGCGACCGACACCAGCAATGAAAAAGCGCAACCCCGCTTGGCCCGATTATGTGGGCCCGGGTCCGGAGAATCCTCTGGGGACACATGCACTTTATTTGAGCTGGCAATACTACCGGATCCACGGCACCAACGACACGCGCAAGATCGGGAGAAGATCCTCCAACGGCTGCATTGGCTTGTACAACGAGCAGATTGCGGAATTGTTCGAACTGGCCACTGTGGGCACTCAGGTAAAACTGATCTGACCTTGGTCAGGCCGATTTTTTTTGCGCGCGTTGAACCTAAGAACTGACAATCATGTGAAGAACAGAGATGGATAAACTTACACTCTTGATCGGCGGAGTAGTGATCGCAGGCGCCGCCGCGTTCGTCTACAACTTAAATCAGCAACCAACAGGTCACTCGATGACGCCGCCCGATACGTCAGCACTGGAGCAAGGAGACCCAATCGAAAACGTCACTCTGCCGGACCAGCTAAGCGAATTTGCGGCCGTCGGCAAAGTGGCATTCGACGCCAAATGCTCGGCGTGCCATGGCGCGAATGCAACAGGTCTGGAAGGCCTTGCACCACCTTTGGTGCATAAAATCTATGAACCAAGCCACCATTCGGACGAGTCATTTTATGTGGCAGTCCAGAATGGAGTTCGGGCACACCATTGGAAGTTCGGCAATATGCCGCCGGTCGATGGCTTGACCCGTGCGGATGTGAAGGGCATCGTGGCGTATATCAGAGAGCTGCAGCAGGAAAACGGGATTTTCTGAAGGTGACGAGCCGAATGGGCAGTGCAATTCGTTACATCATACTGTCAATGGTGCTGACCATTGGCGGGCTGCTTGTGACGGCCGATTCTGCTCATGCACATGGCAGTGGTTCTCAGCACGTGATTGACCAAACGGACTCCGCGGACGTTGAGCATGTCAAGCAGGGTCATCCCGGACATTGTCATGGCGGAACGATTTGCAACGCTGTTGGTCTATTTTCGATGGGTCCACCACCGCCTGGCCCCCAAGATACTGAACAAAGATACTCGATCCCTCGAGCCCAATACCGGGTTCTCGGTATCGCGGCGTTTGACCCACCACCGCCGCGTGTCCTGATCTGACCAGTCGAATTGCGCTCAACCTGGGCGCGTCGAAGCAGACGACAAGGACAAAACAATGAACATTCTGAAAATGACCACAGGCGTTGCCCTGGTTTCTCTGTTTGCAGCCGCCGCCCTGGCGCATGGTGGCGCAACCGGCATCGTCAAAGAACGCATGGATGGTATGTCCGCGATGAAGGACAGCATGAAGATCCTTACGCCGATGATGCAGGGGAAAACGCCCTACAATGCGCAAACGGTACGAAGCGAGGCCAAGAAAATCGGGCGTCACGCTGGCGAGAGCATGACAAAGCTGTTTCCAGAGGGATCTGATGGCAAACCCTCGGAGGCCAAATCGGAGATCTGGCAGGATTGGGGTTCATTTGCAGAGTTAGCCAGGCAGTTGGAATCCTACTCTGAAGGCCTTGTGCTTGCGGCGGACAACGGGTTGATGATGTCCGGGTCGGGCCATGGTTCGGGCATGATGGGCGGCGCATCCATGATGGGTGGCGGTTCTATGATGGGTGCCGGAATGATGGGCGGCAGTCCAAACCAGGCACAACTTTCTGAAATGCCGGCAGATGGTGTGTTCATGATGCTGAGCCAGACATGCTCGGCGTGTCACACGCAATTTCGGTCGGAATAGGAATGCGTCATGAGACCGATATTCCGATTGGGCCTTGCTGCCGCCGTAGCGGCGTCAGCGGGACTTGTTGCTGTGATGGCTTGGCCGATTGGCCAGCCCTTACAAGCTCTCGACATTCAGGGTGACGTTAACCGCGGGGCGTATCTGGCAAGGGCAAGTGGTTGTATCGCTTGCCACACAGATTTTGCCAAAGGGGGCGCGGCCTTGGCCGGTGGGGTGGAGTTGGATACCCCGTTCGGCACGCTCTTTTCGCCGAACCTGACCACAGATCCCGATCACGGGATCGGTGATTGGACAATCGAGGAGTTCGCCCGCGCGGTGCGTCAAGGCGTATCACCCGGCGGACAACCCTATTACCCGGCCTTTCCTTATCCATTCTATGCCAATTTCACGGATCAGGACATCGCCGATCTCTGGGCCGCATGGCAAACAGTTCCACCGGTAGCGGAACCGTCAAAAGAACAGGAAATGGCGTTCCCCTTCAATCAGAGATGGGGCCTGAAGCTGTGGCGCGCGGCTTTTCTGGAACCACCCCGCACTGATCCCGTGCCGGGCAATGACGAAGTGTGGAACCGGGGCCGGCTACTGGTCGAAGGTGCCACACATTGTGCGGCCTGCCACACCGGGAGGAACCTGGCTGGCGCAAGAAATTCGGACACGGAACACTTCAAGGGAAGTGACTCTCTGCCGGGCGGTGACAAGGCACCGGCCATCGACTTTGAGACCCTGCAAAAGCGTGGTTGGACGGTAGATGATTTGGCCTACGCGTTGCGCACCGGCGTCATGCCTGATGGCGATGTCTTCGGCGGCGCCATGGGAGAGGTCGTAAACTATGGCACCAGCTTTCTGACAGACGAAGACCGGAAGGCAATGGCGACCTATCTGCTGGATGTGCACGACGGGGGGTAATCGAGTGAGAGATCAAATTTTCTTTGGAGGGAAGTCCTCATGAAGCTCAATCGCAGGCAATTCGTTGCAGGCACGTCGGCACTAATCGCAGTGCCGACTATCGGGAGGGCGGCTACCGCCCCCCGAATAATCGAGGCGCGTTCAGGATTGGCACGTGTTGCCCCCGACAGCTATCCTGAAACCGAGATATGGGGATATGATGGCGGTGTTCCGGGCCCCGAAATTCGTGCCCGGCAGGGCGAAACGGTTCGCCGGACACTCCTGAACTCACTGCCTCAGCCTACGGCAATCCATTGGCATGGACTGCGGGTTCCAAACAACATGGATGGGGTGCCGGGTCTTACACAGGAGGCTGTACCAACAAGCGGCGAGTTTCAGTATGACTTGCCTCTGAAGGATGCAGGAACCTTCTGGTACCACTCTCATAACCAGTCAACGGAACAAGTGGCCAGGGGCCTTTACGGCGCGTTCATCGTCGACGAAATGGACCCGCCGGACACGGATCATGACATTACGATCCTGCTGGATGACTGGAGGTTGGGTCAGGACGCCCAAATCGTCGATGATTTCGGCGCGATGCATGACTGGACGCATGCAGGCCGAATGGGAAACTACGTTCACGCACACATATCGCCCATGACAGAAGTTCTGACAAACCAGCGTTTGCGACTTCGAATGGTCAACGTGGCAACTGATCGGATCATGTATGTCTCAGTAGGTGGCGCAAACGGGAAACTGGTCGCTTATGATGGCATGCCTGTAAGGCAGCCAGAGGATTTTGAAACCCTTGTTTTTGGGCCTGCACAGCGAGCAGACTTAATTGTTGATGTCACAGCGGAATCGAACGAAGCCGTTCAAATAACTCTTCACGAACGCGATGAATCGTTTGTCATTGCTGAAATCCCGGTTTCGGGAAGCGGTGCATCCGCAAACCGCGGTGCAATAGAAGCCCTGCCACCCAACCCTGTTTCCTTTCTCGAAGATGTTTCTGACGCTTTGACAATCCCATTAGTGATGGAAGGCGGGGCGATGGGCGGACTGCGTCAAGGCACTTTTAACGGCCAGGTCATGAGCACCAATGAATTGGTTCAGGAAGGGCAGATCTGGACATTCAACGGTGTCGCCGGGTTACCTGAAAACCCCCTTGCTGCCGTTTCGCGTGGCGACATAGTCCGGATTCAGATGCAGAACGACACCGTCTTTCCGCACGCTATGCACTTGCACGGGACGCACTTTCAGGAAGTTCTGCCAAACGGCAACCTAGGGCCGCTGCGGGACACAATCCTGGTTGACCGGATAGAAAAGCGGGAGATTGCGTTCGTTGCGGATAACCCGGGGGATTGGCTGTTTCATTGCCATATGCTGTCGCATCAGGCCGCTGGTATGAAGACCTGGCTGAGCGTGGCATGATGAACAAGAGTTCGGCGAAATGGGTGTCACTGGCTGCTGTAGTGATCATTGTCGCGGTCGCTGGCTGGGGCCTGAGTGGGCGTGCGCAGAACAGTGCATCAGCGGATTCGGCACGTGGTGCAGTTTTGTACGCCGAAAACTGCGCGTCATGCCACGGGGCAAATTTGGAGGGTCAGCAGGATTGGCAAACACCTGATCCGGATGGCGTCTTGCGGGCGCCCCCGCATGACCGAACCGGGCATACCTGGCATCACGGCGACAAGCTGTTGTTCGACTATACAAAGTTTGGCGGGGACCAAACTTTGAAACAGATGGGTGTCGCTGACGTCAAAAGCGGCATGCCAGGCTTCGGGGACACTCTGTCGGATCAGGATATCTGGGACATCCTCGCCTTCATCAAGGAGAGTTGGCCGGATCGGGAACGCAAGCTGCAAGAGCAACGCACCGAAGCAGAACAAACGGAAGGAAACTGATGTGAAACGAATACTTGCAGGCTTAGTCGCTATCGCCATGTCGATTGGCATTCCTATGGCACGCGCCGACGAGCTGTCTGACTCCGATGTAAAACGGCTGGCTCTCGAAGCCATTTTGGAAAACCCTGAGATCATCATGCAGGCGATTCAATTGCTTCAACAGCGCGAGGATCAGGCAAAAGCCGAAGCAATTGGAAGCGTCTTGGAAAATCAGCGTGAATTGCTGGAACAGGATCCGAATGCGCCTGTAATCGGAAACCCGGAAGGCGATGTAACCGTGGTCGAGTTTTTCGACTATAACTGCCCATATTGCAAACGCGCTGCCCCGGTCGTGAAGAACGTAATCGCGGGCGATTCCGATGTGCGAATTGTTTATCGAGAATGGCCCATACTTGGAGAAGGTTCCGACTTCGCGGCACGCGCTGCGCTGGCCTCACGAAACCAGGGAAAATACGAAGAATTTCATTGGGCGCTTATGGCTCTGAACGGTCGTGCCACTGAGGCCAGTGTACTGAAAGTTGTTCGGGAACTTGGCCTGGACGAGGATCAATTGCGCGCAGATATGGAAGCGCCGGAAGTCGACGCGCATATTCAGATTTCCATGGAATTGGCCCGACAGCTTGGCTTCAGTGGCACTCCTTCGTTTGTGATTGGAGATGCGCTTGCCCCGGGTCTGATCACCGAAGATGAAATGACCCGGTTAATCGTGGCAGTCAGAGACGCAAGATAGAACCAAGGGGGCGACAGCATGTGCGCTCCTAAGTTTATCATGCGATCGTGGCTTCGTATCCCTCGGACTTCAGCGCTGCAAGGATATGATCAAGTGAATTGGTGCTTAAGACACGTACCCTGCGGTTTTCCATGTCAAAGTCCAACTGTGCGGAGGAATCCACCGTGGCAACGGCTTTTTCGATAGCTGACTTGCAGTGCCCGCAGCTCATATCCGGGATATTTAGGGTCGTCATGGATGTTTGCTCCTGTGTTCCGTCGTCCCGGCTAAAGTATTCCAGCACAGGAAGGTCAAGTCGTGATTATTGGATCGTCAAAATTAGTGGCAAAGAAAGTCAGCCCCATCCCTTGACCTTCCACTTGCTGGAACCCTTATGTTTCCCGTCAGCAGAACATTGGTGGTGACAATATGACTGAAATTTCACATGCAAGGTTTCAAGTTCAGGGTATGAGCTGTGCGTCCTGCGTAGGGCGGGTTGAGCGCGCGTTGAAAGATGTGCCAGGGGTAGATGCCGCTTCGGTTAATCTCGCCAGCGAAAGCGTTCAGGTCGATTTCCGCGATCCAGCCGATAAAGCGGCCATTGCTGATGCGTTAAACAGCGCCGGATATCTGGCACGGACGGAAGAGGTAACGCTGGATATTCAGAACATGTCCTGCGCATCGTGCGTGGGGCGCGTTGAACGGGCATTGCAAGCAGATGATGGCGTCTTGTCCGCGTCGGTCAATCTGGCCACCGAAAGTGCAACTGTACGTTATGCTGAGGGAGTCACAACACCCGAAGCCATCGCGGCGCTTGCGGCATCTGCTGGCTATCCGGCGAGCCTGCGATCCGCGACGCAGACCGAACCACAAGACCGCAAAGCCAAAGAGATTCGCCAATTGGCCCGGCGAACAAGCTTTGCCGCCTTGCTCGCTTTGCCGGTCTTTATCCTTGAAATGGGCTCGCATGTTATTCCGGGCATGCACCACCTGATAGCGAGCACGATCGGCATCCAGAACAGCTATTACCTGCAATTCCTTCTAACCACGATCGTTCTTTTTGGGCCAGGTTTGCAGTTCTATACTAAGGGATTCCCTTCCTTGTTCAAAGGCGCGCCGGACATGAATTCTCTGGTGGCTCTGGGCACTTCGGCGGCTTATGGGTTCTCGCTTGTTTCCACCTTTGCGCCGGGTGTTCTTCCCGCCGGAACCGCAAACGTCTACTACGAGGCCGCAGCGGTGATCGTGGTTCTCATATTGCTGGGGAGGTTCCTCGAGGCGCGCGCCAAGGGGCGAACTGGTGAAGCGATCCGAAAACTGGTCGGTCTGCAGGCAAAAACAGCGCGCGTTGAGCGCGACGGATCGGTTGTCGAGCTACCGATCGAGCAGATCGTTGTAGGGGATATTGTGCACGTTCGACCGGGCGAAAAAATCGCGGTGGATGGTGCCGTAGTGACCGGCGCGTCATATGTCGATGAAAGCATGATCACCGGCGAGCCGGTTCCTGCCGAAAAGACCGAGGGCGCAACTGTGGTCGGCGGAACAGTTAATGGCGCGGGCGCATTGACGTACCGGGCTGAAAAGATCGGCGCAGACACTATGTTGGCCCAGATCATTCAAATGGTCGAACAAGCACAGGGTGCCAAGCTTCCGATTCAAGGCTTGGTTGACCGCATCACGCTGTGGTTCGTGCCGGTAGTGATCGCTGTGGCCGTAATGACTGTGCTGGTTTGGATGTTGTTCGGACCCGATCCTGCGCTCAGCTTGGCGTTGGTAGCCGGGGTTGCGGTACTGATCATTGCTTGCCCCTGCGCCATGGGGTTGGCCACACCCACCTCAATCATGGTCGGCACCGGCCGCGCGGCCGAGATGGGTGTCCTGTTTCGAAAGGGCGACGCCTTGCAAATGCTGCAGGAAACCACCGTTGTTGCGGTGGACAAGACGGGGACCTTGACCGAAGGGCGTCCGGAGCTGACCGACCTGATTGTGGCCGAAGGATTGGCCGAGGATGAGGTTCTGCGCCTTGTTGCTGCCGTTGAGGTCACATCCGAACATCCGATCGCCACGGCCATCGTGCGCGCGGCTGAAACCCGTGGTCTGGAGCTTTCGAAGCCAGAAGACTTCACGTCGATCACCGGTTACGGGGTAAGCGCCTCAGTCGAAGGCCATACAATCCTGATCGGGGCCGAC
Source organism: Ruegeria sp. D3 (assembly GCF_056534465.1). Classification (NCBI taxonomy): domain Bacteria; kingdom Pseudomonadati; phylum Pseudomonadota; class Alphaproteobacteria; order Rhodobacterales; family Roseobacteraceae; genus Ruegeria; species Ruegeria sp. D3. The sequence continues at coordinate 8,989 of NZ_JBQFPK010000016.1, read as the reverse complement.
CGCCTGATGAGTCGCGAAGGGGTTGAAATGGGCGCGTTGTCTGATCGGGGCGCTGAACTCGCAATCAACGGAAAGACTCCACTTTATGCCTCCGTAGACGGAGTTATCGCAGCCGTCATCGCCGTGGCGGACCCAATCAAGACCACCACGCCAGACGCAATTGAAGCTTTGCACGGACTGGGGCTGAAAGTAGCGATGATTACCGGCGACAATACCGCTACAGCCAAATCCATCGCGGCGCAGCTTGGCATCGATCATGTCGTGGCCGAGGTTCTGCCAGAGGGTAAAGTATCCGCGTTGCAAGATCTGCGCTCAAATGGCGGAAAACTGGCCTTTGTGGGTGATGGCATCAATGATGCCCCCGCTCTGGCGGCGGCTGACGTAGGAATTGCGATCGGGACAGGCACTGACATCGCCATCGAGGCGGCTGACGTCGTTCTGATGTCAGGCGACCTGACAGGCGTGGTCAACGCCTTCGATATTAGTCAGCGCACCATGCGTAACATCCGCCAAAACCTGTTCTGGGCTTTCAGCTACAACACGCTGCTCATACCGGTTGCAGCGGGGGTGCTCTATCCGTTTGGCGGCCCGTTGCTGTCGCCGGTTTTGGCTGCAGGTGCCATGGCGCTGTCCAGTGTATTTGTCCTGACCAACGCGCTGCGGTTGCGCTGGGTTAAGCCGATCAAAGTTGGGCGAGAACAGATCTCGCAGAATGAAGAGCAGGCGCTGCGATCAGCGCCTGCTGAATAGAATAGGAGAACCGCTGTGAATATCGGAGATGTAGCAGAACGTTCGGGTCTGCCTGCCAAAACCATCCGTTATTACGAGGATATCGGATTCATCAAACCCAGGCGCAGTCTGAACGGGTATCGACATTTCGACGAAAAGGAACTGCACAAACTGGCCTTCATCGGGCGGGCCCGCTCATTGGGCTTTACCATTGAGGATTGCCGTTCACTACTGGCGTTGTACGAGGACAAAGAACGCGCAAGCGCGGACGTGAAGGATATCGCCAAACAGAACCTAAAAGAAATAGATGCCAAGATCGCGGACCTGAAGGCCATGCATGCTACACTGTCTCATTTAATCGATGAATGTGCCGGAGACCACCGTCCCGACTGCCCGATCCTGAAGAACCTCGGCCAAACTTAGATGCGCTCATCGTATGAACTGCCTCCTATTTTGGCAGTTTGTTACGTGTATTCGCGGGAATCCGCTTCATTTCGATACAGCGCACCAACTCACCTGTTTTTTCCTCCGACTGGCTTGAACACTCGTTACGTTCGTCCTAACTGCACGGGATGAAGTGGAAGTTTTTCTCAGTGTTGCGAATGACGTTTCTGACATGCGTCTGCTTGGCGATGACCTTCGTCGGCACTGTTGTGGTCGCGAGCAGTGACGTCAAAAACAGTAGCACCTCTGAGCCTCACGGCGTTTCAATGGCTGCAAAGTCATCAGACTTCAAACACGACCATAGCGGTTTGCATCCGACGACTGGCCAAATCCACACGGATAGCCACGTAAATCACAGCGGAGAATGTCATTCCGGTATCTGTTGTGTTGGCGAATATCCGACCCACGTAGGACTTGCGGTTTTGGCTGAAGCTTTTGGCCAGAAAAACCGTAACATGGATTCCGACATCCACAACTCTCAAGCGCCTCTGACGCCCGATCGTCCTCCACAAATCTCCTAACATCCACAGGCCCGTCAGCGCGGGTTTTCATGTTGTTTCGGTTCGAGCATGCACTGCGACCGTCAGGAGATTATTATGCGTGGAAGATATGCGGCACTATCAGTACTTGCCTTGGCGATTGGCCTGGGTGGAGGTGTCTTTCTTGAAAGACTGTACCTGAATCCAATTGATCAGGGCCAGTCGAACGAACCAGAGGTCCTTTATTGGGTAGCACCGATGGATCCGAATTTTCGGCAGCCTGGACCTGGAAAATCGCCGATGGGTATGGACTTGATCCCGGTTTATTCTGGGCAGGAACCTACCGGCGACCCTGAAGAAGTCACCCTGAGCGCTGCGGAAATCAACGCAATTGGTGTGCGAACTGCGGTTGCACGCATGACTGATATCGAACCTCGCATCGAAACGGTGGGTTTCGTCGGCTTTGACGAACACCTGACCAATCACGTTCATACGCGTGTTGAAGGTTGGATTGAGCAACTGAAAGTTCGAGCGGTCGGTGATCGCGTTGAGAAGGGGCAAGTTTTATTTGAACTCTTTTCACCACTGATCGCAGCTGCGACCGGCGATCTTGTACGCGCAGTCGAAGCTGGTGACCCGCGGATTTTGGACGCGGCGCGCAATAAGTTGATCAGCCACGGTATGTCCGCTCGTCAGGTTGCTGAGATTGAGGCGGGCGGTGAGTTGGTTCGAAATGTGGAAATTGAGGCACCTCAAAACGGTGTCGTCATAGCTCTGAATGCCGCCGATGGCATGTACCTGCAGCCAGGCACGCTTGCTTTTTCGGTAACCGATCTTTCTGAAGTATGGCTGATCGTTGATGTATTTGAACGAGATATTGCACGTTTGTCGGAAGATATGCGCGCGATAGCAAGGTTCGAGCACCTACCCGGTCGCACCTTCGAAGGCGACATCGACTATGTTTACCCTGAGCTTGATCCGCAAACCCGAACTCTTCCCGTAAGGCTTAGTTTCGATAACACCGACGGCGTGCTGCGGCCGGGCATGTTTGGCAGTGTTAGCCTTATACCGGATGAAAGCCGAAATGTTCTCACTGTTCCATCAGAGGCGTTAATTCGTACCGGTTCGGCGGAACGCGTCATCTTAAAAACAGGCGATGGTACTTTTCGCCCGAGACTGGTGACTACAGGTCTTCGAGACAGTTTCGGCGAGGGGGGTCGAACAGAAGTTCTGCAAGGGCTTGAACCTGGTGAGGAAGTTGTCGCATCCGCACAGTTTCTAATCGACAGTGAAAGTGCTTTGAGCGCCGGTTTCACCCGAATGGCACCAACGGATACCGAACCAGCACGCGGGGCAGGCACCCTGGTTTCACTCGATGCCCAAAATCGTATGGCAACTGTTCGTCACGATGTTCTCGAAAGCCTCGATTGGCCCGCAATGACTTCGCAGTTTCCGGTGAGGTCTGGTGTTTCGCTCGACAGCTTGAGTGCAGGCGACGCAGTCGCTTTCGTGATCGCACGGGGTGCGGATGGGCTTCTGAGCCTGATGGAGCTTGCACCAGACGATGGTATTGCCGGAACTGGTGCCGGAATCGCGCGCGCCGTCACTTCAGACGGCAAATTGACGCTTGAGCACGGACCGATCCCCGAGCTCGGTTGGGCCGCCATGACAATGGATTTGCCTGTTGTAGGAGTAGATCTCACTACCGTGCCAATCGACATGCCAATTGAGTTTGATCTGGCTGAGGGAGAAGGGGGGATGTTCTCGATTGTGGCAATTCGCGAAGAGGGCTCGCCGCCGACGGATTCCGTTGAACCCGAAGAAACCGACACGCCTTCTGCTCCACCGATTGTAGTCACCGGCACGATCAACCTCGTTAATGCTGAGGCGGGAACGGCAACCATCACTCACGGGCCGATGACTGAGATTGGCATGCCCGGAATGACCATGGATTTCCCATTAGAACCTACATTGGACACAAGCATGCTCGAAGTCGGTTCTGAAATGACTCTGACTTTCGCGCGTGCAGATGGCATGACAATGGTGTTGGCTGCGGCAACGCCTATTGCACCGCCACTTCAGGTTTCTGGCCGGATTAACAGTATCGACCCGAACGCGCGTACCGCGAACGTAACACACGGTCCGATGACTGAGATCGGCATGCCGGGCATGACCATGGATTTCCCGGTTGCGGAGGGGATTGAGGTTTCTAACTTGCCTGTAGGGATTGATGTTTCTTTGATCCTTCGCCGCAATCCCGACTTTTCGATGACGCTGTTAGAGGTCGCGCTTGATGGGAGTGTTACGCAGTGATCACGGCCATCATTCGTTCTTCGCTCGCCAACAGGTTCGTCATCTTGGCCCTCGCATTCATGATAGGAGTTGCGGGTATTTGGGCCATTCGTGAGACGCCGGTTGATGCAATCCCGGATCTGTCGGATGTCCAGGTAATTGTTCGCACGCCATATCCCGGGCAAGCGCCTCAAGTTGTCGAAAACCAAATCACATATCCACTTGCGACAGCCCTATTGGCCGTACCCGGTGCAAAAGACGTTCGCGGGTTCTCGTTCTTTGGAGACAGCTTTGTATATGTTGTCTTTGAGGACGGGACGGACCTCTACTGGGCTCGGTCGCGTGTGCTCGAATACTTGGGCCAGATTACCGGCAGCTTACCTGAGGGCGTGTCACCACAACTTGGCCCTGATGCGACTGGGGTCGGGTGGATTTATCAGTATGCGCTGGTTGACAGAACCGGAAATCATGATCTGGCTCAGCTCAGGACTCTGCAGGATTGGTTTCTGAAATACGAATTACAAGCCGTGGAAGGCGTCTCAGAAGTCGCCACCATCGGCGGAATGGTCAAACAGTACCAGGTCGTCGTCGACCCAAACAAACTACGTGCCTATGACATAACACTTGCACAATTGAGGACGGCTATTCAGGCGGCCAACCGCGAGACGGGCGGCAGCGTCATTGAGATGGGGGAAGCCGAATTCATGGTCAGGTCCTCGGGCTACATTGACGAATTGTCAGACCTTGCAAGCGCGCCGTTGATGGTCAACGACCGTGGCGCCGCTCTGACGCTTGGAGACGTCGCTGAAATCCGTCTGGGGCCGGAAATGCGGCGCGGTGTCGGAGAACTCGACGGGCAAGGAGACGCGGTTGGTGGAGTAGTCATTCTGCGATGGGGTGGGAATGCGTTGGCAACGATCAAAGCGGTGGAGGCGCGCATCGAAGAGTTGCGCTCAAACCTGCCGGAGGGGGTCGAAATCATAACGACCTACGACCGATCTGGTGTGATCGAGCGTGCTATCGATAACCTCCAGAAGAAACTGACGCAGGAATTCATTGTCGTTGTTCTTGTGTGCGCGGCTTTTCTACTTCATCTGCGGTCATCCCTCGTAATTCTTCTGTCGCTCCCTCTGGGAATCTTTGCCGCATTTATTCTGATGAAGGCGCAAGGAGTAAACGCAAACATCATGTCGCTCGGCGGCATAGCCATCGCTATTGGTGCGATGGTCGACGCATCGATTGTGATGATCGAGGCGATGCACAGGCGGTTGGAAAAAGAAAAGCTCACAGCAGAGAACCGATGGCGGATTGTGCAAGAGTGCGCTTCTGAGGTGGGACCAGCCCTTTTTTATTCTCTGGCGATTATCACGGTTAGTTTTTTGCCTGTTTTCGTTCTGGAAAATCAGGAAGGTAGGCTCTTCTCGCCACTCGCTTATACCAAAACCTACGCCATGGCTGCAGCCGCCATCCTTTCGATAACGCTGGTTCCGGTCTTGATGGGTTACTTTGTAAGGGGGCGTATTCTACCGGAGCGAAAAAATCCGCTAAATCGCTTGGTTGTGTTCGTGTACCGCCCATTTCTGGACGCGGCAATTGCCTGGCCATGGGCAACAACACTGTTGGCCGGCGTTCTGGTGACGTCCATGTGGTACCCGTACCAGAGAATTGGCTCTGAATTCATGCCCGAGTTGAACGAAGGTGATTTTCTCTACATGCCGAGCTTCTACCCCGGGATCTCGACGGGAAAAGCCCGTGAGGTACTGCAGCAGACCAACCGCCTGATCGCGACCGTGCCTGAAGTCGAAACTGTTCACGGTAAAGTTGGGCGTGCGGAGACTGCAACCGATCCAGCACCTCTAACGATGGTGGAGACCACAATCCAACTCAAGCCGGAAGAAGAATGGCGCCCCGGCATGACAATGGAGAAAATCCGGAATGAGCTCGATCGTATCGTTCAGGTTCCGGGCGTTACAAATGTTTGGATCCAACCTATCAAGAACCGCATCGATATGCTTGCGACAGGTATCCGTACTCCTGTCGGTGTCAAAATATCCGGCACCGACTTGGAGGTCATTACAGATATAGGGATCGAAGTAGAGCGTGCGGTCGCTGATATTGATGGAACGGCTTCCGCCTACGCAGAGCGACCTGTTGGCGGGCGTTTCATCGAAATCGACGTCAAACGAGATGCCGCCTCCCGATACATGATGAGTGTTCGAGAAGTTCAGGACGTAGTGCAGACCGCAATTGGCGGTATGCAAGTGTCGGAATCTGTGGAGGGGCTGGAGAGGTTTCCTATAAACCTTCGGTACCCTCAGGCATGGCGAGACAGCCCGGAACGGCTCGAAAATCTTCCTGTCGTCACGCCGTCGGGTGCTCATGTGCCACTGTCCGCTCTCGCCGATATTCGAATAGTTGACGGGCCGGGAATGATACGATCAGAGAACGCTCGACGAACTGGGTTCGTGTTCATCGACATCGCGGGGCGCGACCTGGGCGGCTATGTGGCCGAAGCACAAGAGGTGGTTACAGAAAAGGTCGACCTGCCTCCAGGTTACTCGCTGACTTGGTCAGGGCAGTATGAGTACATAGAGAGAATGCAGGACAGGTTGACGATCGTTGCTCCTGCAACCCTGCTAATTATCACGCTCATGCTTTTCTTGGCGTTCAATCGGGTGATTGAGGTCGGGATAATTCTTGCGGCGCTCCCGGTCGCATTGGCAGGTGGGGTTTGGTTCTTATGGTATCTTAACTTCGATATCTCAATTGCTGTGCTCGTGGGCTTCATCGCGCTGGCGGGAGTTGCCGTGGAAACAGCGATTGTCATGTTGTTGTACCTCAATCTTGCTTGGGAGAAACGTCGAGGGCTGGCGCAATCGGAACAGCGAAAGCTGACACGTGACGATATCGAAGACGCGGTGTTCGAAGGAGCCGTTCTTCGGGTTCGGCCGAAGGTAATGACTGTAGCCACGATCTTTGCAGCACTGATACCCATCATGTACGGCACCGGTACAGGCTCTGAAATCATGCAGCGGATCGCTGCGCCGATGATTGGGGGCATGGTGACAGCGACCCTTCTTACGCTTTTTGTCATTCCCGCAATATTCGTGATTTGGAAACGGCTCGCGCTCAATCGCGTGAACCGAGAGATCTCCCACACGATCCAGGAAGTGCCCCCTGCGCTTCCGGCAGAATAATACCCACAACCTTGAAACAGGAGCATCTGATGAAAACTTTGACTGCAATTTTGGCCCTATTGGCCGTGTCTACAACATCCGGCATCGCGCAAACGAACCACGGCATGGACCATTCCAACATGCCCATGTCTTCCGAACAGATGGAAGGTGCGGTCCACGCAAAGGCTTTGGTGAACTCAATTGGCGACGAAACCGCTAACGTCAGCCATGATCCGATCCCCGAGATCGGGTGGCCCGCGATGACGATGGATTTGCAGCTTCTTGAGAATGCCCAGATGATGGGTGAGATCAGCGCAGGTGACGAAGTCACACTGATGTTGGTCAAAAGCGATGATGGTATGTATGCGATCGGCGCGATCATGAAAAACTGAGTCTGTTGATGCGGCAGCTATTCACCAATGATGTGATTGTTCGCCGTTTCAACGACTGTAGGAAATTCTATGAACTAAGAGAAATGGAGTAGGAGCCACTCAAGAACCAAATCGTATTTCAACGATCTGTGGCTCTGCTCATAAGTTATCAGTCCATTGTCGGTTAAAGGCGCTTTAAGCAATTCGTTGACTGATTGAAGCTCCAAAGCTCAGAAAATCTTCCGGCTATACTGATTGAACAGAGCAATCCAGGCAAGCAGTACACAAACTGCCAACGCTTCGGTATCTCCGGCCCGCGCCACTGCAGTTAAACTGCGCAAAATTCTGGAGCTACTTGCGCAGCCCAGTGGAAATCTGACCGACAAGCAAATCCCACCTAAAACATTTCACAATTGGAATGTGTGTACTACATTGTCGCCGAGATGACTTCACGCGGCCATTCAACGGACCAGCGTCGAATTGTCTGGGGCGTTGCCTTGTTGGTTTTTGCTTCAGTCGAAAACGCAGCGCGGAGCGGTCAAAATGAGGATATCTCCAGGGCGACGACTTGGGAAAACGATACGACATGACAGCTAACACAAGAGAGCACTGGGACGATGTCTATGGCGAGAAGTTTGACACCCAATTGAGTTGGCACGAGGATGATCCAGAGATATCGCTTGAACTCATCGAGTTGATCAGAGTGTCTAAGCCTTCATCCGTCATCGACATTGGTGGAGGTACATCTCGTCTTGCTGGAGCGTTGCTTGCGAAGGGGCTCCATGACGTGACAGTTCTCGATCTATCGCAGGTCGCGTTGGACACGGCCCGGGAAAGGTTGGGGCGCGCCGCTGAAACAGTCACTTGGATTTCTGCAGATATAACTTCTTGGGTCCCCGATCGCAGATATGACGTCTGGCATGATAGGGCGGTTTTTCACTTTCTCGTGGATACATCGCAACGCGCGGCCTATCTGGAAAGCGTGAAGAAAGGGGTAAAAATTGGCGGCCATGTGATCATTGCTACGTTTGCACTTGATGGGCCGGAGACTTGCAGTGGTCTCCCTGTCGCCCGCTATAGTCCGAGCGATATCGCCGTGCTTTTTGAGGAACACTTTGAACTCGTCGCGCATCGCCATCACCTGCACCAAACCTCTTGGGGGGAAAGTCAGTCTTTCCAGTTCAGTGTTCTCCGCCGCTGCGTTTGAGCCCACACCTGAAACTGGCCCAAAGCGGTACGCTTCCAATAAGCTTTCGGGGCATGCCGATTGTGTTCACAAGTTACGTTTGGCCCTCAAAAACTGGCAGAACCACCTTAGCGCACAAGCCGCCAGTTTCCCCGTTTAGCAATTCTATCGTGCCACCGTGCGACTGGATGATCGTACGTGCGATCGACAGCCCCAAGCCGGTTCCGCCAGTCTCTCGCGAGCGGGATGTTTCAAGCCGCACGAATGGGTCGAATACCGCATCGAGCATATGCTCGGGGATGCCGGGCCCCT
>NZ_JBQFPK010000015.1:0-107612 GCF_056534465.1 Ruegeria sp. D3 | reverse complement strand
GCAAATCCGCCGCATAATCAAACCAACCAGATGCGCCAGATCCTCTCTTAGCTCAGGCAGCCATCTGTCCCAAAATCCCTGACAACGGACATAGGTGCCCGTTCTGGTTTGGGCACGATCCCTTCGCGTTCGTAGTAGCGGATCGTTTCAATGCCGACACCGCTTTGCCGGGATGCTTCCCCAATCGCAAACATGTGAGTTTTCCCGTCTTGATCCTGTAGCGACTACAGAAGTTATACGAGAGGCTGACACTTCGACAACTCCAACTAGTCAAGGGAATGAAATGCAAAAGTACCTTAGCGTTAGTTATCTGGGGTCACTGTCAGCACTCGGCGTCGCGACTTGCTGTGTATTGCCCATGACAATGATGTTGCTGGGACTAGGAGGCAGTTGGCTGGCCATTTTCGGAAAGATCGCGGCGGCAAGCTACTGCGTATTGGCGATTTCGACGGCGCTTGTCGCTATTTCGTGGCTTTTATCTTATCAACGCGGTTCCCTAACAAAGTTGAAATGGTGGCTTTCGGGGACGACCGCAATCACCGCGTTAGCTTGGGTCGTCGTCTTTAACGAGGCCCGGATCAACGATTACCTGATAATGCAGATGTGAAACAATGACAGAGCAAACTGTAGTGCTTGAAAGCACCCTGACGTGCCCGAAATGCGGTCACAGCGAAACCGAAATAATGCCGACGGATGCTTGCCAGTGGTTCTATGAATGCAAGTCTTGCGCAGCGGTCTTGAAGCCGTTGGAAGGGGACTGTTGTGTCTACTGCTCCTATGCCACGGTGCCTTGCCCGCCGATCCAGAATGGCGATAGTTGTTGCGGATGACAAAGTCTGCTTTGGTCCGCAGAGGGGTTATTCGGACGATTTGCTGTGAAAGCCCGCTTTGAACCCAAAGTTGCCAGTGGTACTCAGGGCGCGAAGGTCTGCGATGCGCAGAAAGCGGACTTTGCAAAGTCTCGCCAAGGCACCAAAACGGACGCTTATCGCTGTCTCGTATGCAGCAGGTTAATATCCCAAAAATGATCGTTAGTCTTCTGTGCCGCTGACCCAAGCCACCTTCAAGTTTGGATCGAAGAGCAACGGTTTCACCTCTACTTGCCTAGTTCTAAGCCAGACAGGCTCAAATTCTCTGTTGTCCGCCAAAGCATCAAGGCTTGTATCGTGCGTAGTCGAAGTCCATATACACGAGGCTTACGTTTTTCTTTTTCGACCTGCTGTCTCCCCAATTCGGCGTTCAGTCTTTCGATTCAGACCGACCACGCCGAGTCGCCGCAATGATGCGGGCGGCACGTATTAGGAGACTTCCACCATGGCAAATGGCACAGTAAAATGGTTCAACTCAACCAAAGGTTTTGGCTTTATCGAGCCTGAAGATGGCAAGCGCGACGTGTTCGTGCATATCTCAGCAGTTGAACGTTCCGGCCTTAGCGAATTGAAAGACGGCCAAAAGGTTACTTTTGACGTCGAGGCTGGCCGTGACGGACGCGAAAGCGCCGCCAATCTGGCACTCGCCTGACCTTTTGCGGGCACCCCATAAGGGTGCCCGTTTGAACAATGGGCGACAATAGGCCGTCGGAGACCAAGTAAGTTGCAACCTAAAGACTGGACGCGGGTGCTCGCGCAATACCGTGTGCCCGATGCGAAGCGCAGTGTTTTTGAACTTGCGATCACTGTTTTCCCCTTATTCGCGCTATGGGCCCTAGCGTGGTTTGCGTTGTCATTTAGCGTCTGGATCGCAATATTGCTGGCCATCCTGAATGCCGCATTTCTGGTCCGTATCTTCATCATCATGCATGATTGTGGTCATGGATCTTTCTTTAGAAGCCGCAGCGCATGCAATTGGACTGGCCGGGTTCTGGGTGCTCTTACCGTTACACCTTATGACGTTTGGCGGCAAAGCCATGCGATTCACCATGCCTCAACCGGTAACCTTGATCGGCGTGGTATGGGTGACATCCCTACATTGACCATTGAGGAATACCTGAAACGGAATTGGTTCGGGCGTGCCGCGTATCGTCTGACCCGGAACCCCGTCTTCCTGTTCGGTGTTGCGCCGATCTATACGTTCTTTATTCAATACCGCTTACCTGTTGGCTTCATGCGGTCGGGCTGGCTGTATTGGGCAAGTGCGATGGGAACAAACGCCGCAATTGCAGGGTTCTTGGCTCTGATTTTATGGGCCGGAGGCTTTGAGGTGGTGGCGTGTGTTTTCCTGCCAACCGTGATTGTCGCATCATCGATTGGTATTTGGCTTTTCTACATTCAACACCAGTTCGAACACACGACCTGGGACCGGGAAGAGGGCTGGAACCTTCAGAACGCCGCGTTCTATGGTAGTTCTCACTATGCCTTGCCTGGCATCTTGCGGTGGTTCTCTGGCAACATTGGTGTGCACCATGTTCACCACCTCGCCAGCCGCATACCGTTCTATCGGCTAAACGAAGTTTTGCGTGACCATTCTGACTTGGAAAACTGCCAGCGTATTACTCTGTATCAGAGCCTTCATTGTGCGCGATTGCATCTTTGGGATGAAAAAAGTCAGCGCCTGATGACCTTTTCAGAGGCTTTGTCAAACGCCAATCCCAAAAAGAGCTTAGTGTAGTCTGGCGCGGACCAAATAGGCTTCAATAGTATCACCGCCGAGGGCGCGGATAGCCTCTAGTCGGTGAAGACCTTCAATCAGCACGAACCTTTTGTTGTCAGCGCGTATCTGGATCGGGGTCTTCTGGCCATTCTTCAGGATATCTTCGGCCAGCGTCAGAACTTTTTGTTGATCAAGCGTTTTCGCCCGTTTCACAGGTACATAGATCAGGTCGAGCGGATATGGTCTTTTCTCCAACATAAGCTACGTGAGCAACCTTTCGTGCATTTGTTCCGGTTCGAAGTTCGCTAAAGGAGCTGGGGCTGTAACGTACGTCATAGAACCGAACGAACAGCGTCGCGCAGTTCCTGATGCATAATCCAAGTTGCTGGCTCGTCGTCACTTTCGATGTGAGAAAATGCCAGGACCTGAGCGGCGCCATCATTCTGTACCGATCCGCCTTCGGGAAGTTCGAGCTCTAGATACTCCGCGATCAATAGACCGATTTTCTTAAAGACCTTGATTGAGGCCTCGCGCGATTTGTAACCGGCCGCCTGAGACAAGTGACCAATGGTCAGACCGTCCTTGCCTGCGATTGTAAGTGCTTTGAGCAATGTGACCTGCGCGGGGGTGAGCCTGATCTGGCGTAATGCCTCTGCATATTCTCTTTCACTAGGAACGAAGGTGCCGGAGTTTCCCTCCAAACGGCGTTGACCGCTACGCTTTCTGTCTCGTTCTTCGAGAATTTCTTTTAAGGCCTCAATGGCCAATGCTGGTGTTTCTCCAACTGCGTCGGCAATCATTGCCTGCGTTTTAGCCGGCGGCTTGGGAAATGCCCGTGCAACACTATTGCCGCTCAGAACGCCAGCCTTAATCAAGTACTTTCCAAATTCTTCCTCAATCACTCCTGATACGTCAGCGTTCCGCGACTTACGAACACTGCGGTCCTGAAACGCTCTTTGTTCCAGACTATGAGCTGACATCTTTGAACTGGGAAGAGTTACTTGAGGGGCATTTTTACGCATCAGAGAAACACCACGGTAATTATCGCTGCAACGCACACTGCTGACGCAATAGATAACTTAATCCCATAGGACCGGCGACGCGCCTTTTCGGCTTTGAGACTTTTACCCAGGTTTTCGTTAATCGAGTTATAGTTCACGGCTTAGTCCTTCCGGATTTGTCAGGCGACTTTGGTTTCCACTAACTTATTGTCGCGGCGCATTTTCGGTGCACTGGTCGTTCTGTCTCGTGAACGGCCGGTTACATTCCCAACCATCACCTCTTCGATTCAAATGAGCGTTTGAAGGGACAAGGATCGCAACGCACTTGTCCCGGTTTGCGCGAAAACCACGTTCGCATTTCCATCCGGAATAAGTTTTAGGCGCGAGGTATGCATGCTGTGGAACTGCCACAGGCTCACAGCCGCTATCCGCTGCCCTGTAACCTCTGATGCACACCCAACCATCCGCGCTGTTTTTGTCAGTCAGGCGGCCGTTGCGCGGGACATCTATCGCAACACAATCCTGGTTCTCTTTACGAAATCCCCAGTTGCAGTGTATTTCCTGCACGCCAAACCGGGTTTCGACGTATCCATTTTGAGGTGCCATCACTTCTTCACAGAGTTCTCCGACATTCTGAAAACCGTGATTGCATTCCCAGCCGCTGCCATAGGTGCTACCCGTCAAAAATGCGTTTTCTGGTAAGTCTGTTCTTTGGCAGGATCCGTTCTTGTTTTCGAAACCTTCGTCACAAACAGACCCATCGGCATTGCCCGCGACCTGAGCAGGAAGCTGCGTTCCTGAGAGAAACACCAAAAGTATCGGGATCAAACAAAGAATGCAGCGAGCAAACACGATGAATGAATGGTCGACACGGAGCCTGAGACCTGATCTATCGGGCATCAAGCACGCAATTTAAGAGCCATGTGTTGTTCATACTGCGCCTTCTTTCATGGGTCACGCGATGACTGGAGCACGTCAGGTGACAGTTGCAAATGCTTGCTAGGAACGAGCTCATAGCGAAGACCCCAGCGGAACCCGTTCCTATGCTGAGGCACATGCTACAATTAGTCTGAAGGCCATTGGATTATCGTAACCGGCAGCATCGCGGCGGCGAGTAATTTTTTACCAATGCACTCTTGTCGTTCCTAGTCTGTGAAGAGTCAAGGACGCACGCTCGTCAAGAAGCGTGTGCTGCGGAATGGTCAATTTTTGAGACCGGCGAGTTATTAGGTGGTTAAGATAATAACTGAGAGGCAAAATTCACTTTGGGGCAATTTAGGTTGACAATTCGGCTGTGAAATCGCCGGATTTCTTGGGCAACAATCTTGGAGGTGGTGAACGCTCGCCGCTCCAGCCTATTGCCGACACCGAACTAGGAGATTTGCAATTTCTATCGACAGTTTTGCGGACACTGAGATTGGAAGACACCTGGCCAACGCTGCACGTCGTTGCCGCATGGTTTTCTTCACTGGATTACCAGCATCAGGAAAGTCATTCCTGTTGCGTCAGCAGATATCCATTTCGGTCTCCTTGGGACGTCGCGTGCATATTATGCGTTGGGATACAGGTCTCGCGGCGTTTCAGACCGAAGATCTACTCGCTAGGTATCCAGATGTTTCGGATGGAACTCATCCGTTGATCCGAAAGGCTGCCGGGCTGTGGGGTCGGAGAGCCCTGGCGCGATGGCTGGCGGAGAATACCGACCCCACAGACTTGATTGTCGGAGAAGTCCCTATCATCGGAAACAGGTTTTCCGAGTTCATCCAGGCGCAGCCGGATCAGGTTGAACCAGCCTTAGCATCCGAGGAAACCACATTCATCTATCCCGTTCCTACTAAGAGCTTGCGTACCAATCTCGAAGCCTTCCGAAGGTCTACGTTTGCGAACCCAAAACATCCTGATGAGGCCAGAGATGCGCCTCCATCGACAATGGAACTGGCTTGGCGTTTGACGTGTGCCAAGGCCGCAGAATTGGGTTTGATCTCTGAAGCGGACAGTCATTCTCCGTACGAGGAGATGGTTTATGTGCGGTTTTTTGAGCACCTACTGCAACACCGAAACGCCATTAGAATTGGGGTCGATACGATTTATTCAAATGCCGGATCAGCCCATGATCTGGATGCGAACGTCTTAGAACTCAGTGCTAGCTCAGACGAAGTAAAGTACGCAATCGCAGAGGTAGAGACTACCTTTACAGTCGAAGCAGCCGCCCGAGAAGTTGAAAACTGGTATCGGGTGTAGCCTCGGACAAGGGTCTGTTCGGTTGGCATTTCGGAATTTGCAAAGCTTGGTTGCGAAGGTCCGCTTTGGGCTGCTGCTCGACAGACGGGTATCTGGCCAATCCGGGCTGGCCATATCCCGAGCCTGACAGAGGGAAAGGAAAGACTTCTTCGGTTGAGAGCAGACGGGCCAAATCCGGAGGCTTACGACTTTGCAGCTATTGTTTTTCTTAGAAAGCATCCAACAGTAGATTAGTGTTCTTGGCGCTAGGTCAGCAATTGACCGTTTGCCGTTGTTCTGGACTTGCACCTTTTTTGACCAGGTGACTATTGCATGCCTAGCATTGTTAAGCGCCGTGGTCAGCTAGGCGTAAGCAGTCACTCAAAATCTTTTGGCCGAATTGGAAAGTCGAGCCCAGGTCTGGCTAAATGCGAGTTGACATATGATTTATGTCAAAGAGTAGAACGTGCTCACATGCTAAATTTCGAATGTTAAATGGTGAAGCTGTTCTGAGCTCGCTGCTGCCTGTCCCCATCAATCGGTTTTGGGCCACAGGATAGCAAATGTTATTTGGTAAAGGACCGACGTTGACCGGGGGAAGATGTCGGTCCATTTCTGTTGTAGTAAACTCTCGTTTGGCAAAGGACCTCTGGCTTATGAGGCACTTTATGATCGTTGCAAGCATGGGCATTTCTTCGGTTGCGACGATATCTGCGGCAGATGAGTTTTTGGACCTTGGCAAAGACCTCTTTGTTGAGCATTGCGCCAGATGTCACGGAATCGATGCATCTGGAAAAGGACCTGACGCAGCTGATTTGAAAACAGAGCCTGCTGATTTAACAAAGATTTCCGAACGCAGAGGGGGTGTGTGGCCCATGTTGGAGGTCATGTCGATCTTGGACGGTTATTTGAAAGTTCAAGAACCTCGCGATGACATGCCTATAATCACAGAGTTGAACGACGGCCCTACTGTCGAATTTGATACGGGGAATGGTTTGGTTACGCGTATTCCTTCCAGACTAATCGAAATTGCTGAGTATTTGGAGAGTATTCAGTCTCCGAAGCCGGAACGATATGTTCCGTGAAGTTCTGCTTCGCAGTTGAGTACGCAAAAGAGTGCTGCGTTGGGCGGGTGCCGTAATTGCCTGGAAGCAACGAATATACGGATCGACTTGTAGACGATGCCGTCGCGGTCTGGCCTAGCTTGCTTCAATATCAGGTCTCGCGCTTCACAGCGGTCTAATCCAAGACTTCTTGTAGTACCTCACCGCTCGCACCATTAGGACGTGCCGTACTTAATAATGCAGACAGTGTGGATGCGATAGCAGTCGTACAAACCCGGCGTGCAACCCGTTGCGGTTTTAAGTTCGCTCCAGCAAAGAAAATCGGCACATGTGTGTCACCGCGCCACGGTGACCCGTGGGTGGATGTGACGGACAGACCATCGAAGTCCGCGATGAACCAGCCGGGTTTGAAGACAACGTATATGTTCCCGGATCGGGTCGGATTATAGTTGTTGCGGATCAGGCGCATGATGTCGGTATCGGGCAGGAGGTTTGCTTCGATAGCCGTACTAGGGACGGCGAATGCCACATCGGGAAAGGATAGAAGCTCTTCTGCAATAGCTGACTCCAGCGTGGGTAAATCAATATCACGGCGAGCCAATACTTCGGGGGCGATATTGAGATAGGGGTGATTATAACCCTCAAGCAGTTTCCCGGTGATCCCAAACCGCTCCTTAAGCCTGGCTATCTGTTCCGTCGGGTCCCATGTGTCCGGAGCAACAAGGCCAGTTTGGATGCCAACACTCTCCAAATAGCCCGGCGCATCGGTGGTGCCGTGGTCCGCCGATAGAACGGTCAAAACGTTTTCCAGCCCAATCCGTTCGTCGATAAACGCGAAGAGACTCATGAGAGTCTGATCGAGGCGGTATATCGTGTCCTCGGCTTCAAGACTGGAGGGGCCAAACACATGGTTGACGTAATCCACGGACGAGAAGCTAATCGCCAGATAATCCGTTACCGCGTCTTGCCCGATATCCTCGGCAGTAATCAATCGTTTGGCAAATTGCGCCGTCAGATCGTCGCCAGCGGGGCTAAGCGTTAAAAAGGTCGTAAAGTAGGGATTTTCCAGCGGGTCAAACCCATTTTGCGTCGAAGAATAGCGATGAGGAAAGGTTATGCCGAACCCGGCGACATCCGTCTCCCATGGTTGGTTGTCGCGGTCGCCAAAGAGATAGGCTTCATTTGGGTGCATCAACTCCCAAGAGGTTCCTTCAAAGGAGGCGCTCGGCGATGCGTCATTCCATGAGGAAACCCAATCTGGGTATTTGTCATAGTAATAGGAGCTTGTGACAAAACGATTTGCGGCTTTTGAGAACCAGAAGGCTTTGCCGCTTTGTCCCGCCATTGTAATTGCCCCACGGTCTTTGATTGAAACTCCAAAGACTTTGGCCGCACCAGCAGTGGAAGCGCTTAATTCGTCCGAAAGCGTCGTAACAAGCATAGCGCGTGGTGACCGGCCATCTGTGCCAGCTGCCGCCTGTGTTGGGTCAATTTCAATATCGTCATTGACGCCAGCGCCATCTCCAAGAAGCGGAGCGGTGCTGTCTTCAACGTTGTAGACAACGCGGTCCAAGACTCTGTCGAACCAGATGTTTCCGATCATCCCGTGTACTGCCGGAGTTGCCCCGGTCGCCAATGTGGCGTGTCCGACAACCGTCTCTGTATTGGCATGGCAATGATGGGCGTCCAGATAGTGTACACCGTTTTCTAGTAAATACTTAATGCCACCCTCCCCAAGATTCTCAAAGTAGCGTGTCGGCAGATCGCCCCGAAACGCGTCAACGGTCAGCTGCAAAACGAGACGAGGAGGTTCTTGCGCATACGCAGGAGCGACTGCAACCAACCACAAAGACAAACAAACTCTCAGTGTTTTGGTCATAGTGCTTCCTTTCGCTGTATTGCGCAGCAGGTCAGTCGCGACTGCAATTGCGCGCTAGAACAACCCTCTTCAATACCAAACTGATAGCAAAACCGCTTCACGTCTACTTCTTCCAACCCATCGCGAAAGAGCCTGCAACACTCAAACCGGTGTTCATACAAACAATTGCTTGGAACTGAGGTGACCGGATCGGTTTTGATCCAAAACAAGGCTTTGAGTCTTTTGAGACACTAGACTCTGCGCCAGAAACCCAGTTTCAGGTGAAAGCTATGACCAAAAACCTATCGGTTTTTCTTTTTTTGGCTGGTTTAGTAGTTGCTGGTGCATTGCTGTATGTCGTTGTTGCCGAGGATGGCGATGAATTGCCGGTCGGATTTGTGCAAGGAAACGGGCGGGTTGAAGCGGAACAAGTCGAAATAGCACCAACTAATGCAGGTCGGGTTGCAAAGGTAACGGCAACAGAGGGCAGTATGGTTGCAGCCGGTCAAATCCTGGCCGAAATGGACATAGACGAGCTATCTGCGGCCCTAGACCGTGCTAGAGCCGAAGTAGCCTTGGCAAATCAGACAAGGGCCGAAGCAGAAGCGCTCGTAGTGCAACGCGAAAGCGAACAGCGCAGGGCCGAGCAAGAGCTTGATCGTGCCACGGCGTTGCTGGCAGGACAAAACATCTCCAAAACTATTTTTGAAGATCGCGATACCACTCATAAGGTTGCTACAGCAGTATTGGGCGCCGCCAAAGCCCGAGTTGCAACCGCAGAAAGCCGTATTGCTGCCGCTGAGGCGGGAGTGCGCAGGATTGAGGCACAGATTGAAGACAGCGCTCTAGTGGCACCTTTGCCCGGACGCGTGCTTTACCGGCTCGCAGAACCCGGAGAGGTGGTTGGCGCGGGCGAACCAATCCTCACTATTCTTGGCCTTGAGAATGTTTACATGGAAGTCTTTCTTCCGGCGCGTGAGGCCGGACTTTTGCCCATTGGAGCTGAGGCTCGCATCGTGCTCGACGCTTTGCCGGAATATGCGATACCTGCATACGTGAGCTTTGTTTCTCCCGAGGCACAATTCACCCCCAAACAGGTCGAGACCCTGGATGAGCGAGAGCAACTGGTTTTTCGTGTTCGCGTC
Organism: Ruegeria sp. D3; assembly: GCF_056534465.1. Lineage (NCBI taxonomy): Bacteria > Pseudomonadati > Pseudomonadota > Alphaproteobacteria > Rhodobacterales > Roseobacteraceae > Ruegeria > Ruegeria sp. D3. The sequence goes on along the minus strand of NZ_JBQFPK010000015.1, from coordinate 97,735 downwards.
CGTATCCCAATAGACTTGGTTGAAAGTCGGATTGAGCACGTCAAAACCGGTCTGCGCGGTGTCGCGGTGATCCGGCTTAACCCATCCGTTGCTTGGCCTGAGGCGCTTGAACAACGCATCCCAGCAGAGCTGTTCGAATGAGAGTAGAGGACGGAACCTACGATATTCGAATTTCAGGTGTTACGCACCGCTATCGCAAGCATGTCGCATTGGATTCTGTTTCGTTGGAATTGCCAGCCGGCCAGCTGGTTGGCTTTATCGGGCCGGATGGGGTGGGAAAGTCCACACTGCTTGGTTTGATCACCGGCGCAAAGAAACTGCAATCCGGCAATATCGACGTTTTAGGCGGCCCGATTGGCAATTCTGGCCATCGACACAGCGTTTGCCCAGCCATCGCTTTCATGCCGCAAGGGCTGGGTCGAAACCTGTATCCGGAGCTATCTGTGCGCGAGAACCTCGAGTTCTTCTCAGGTCTCTTTGCTCAAGGGCATTCAGAGCGGGACGAACGTATCGCAGCGCTATTGGCTGCGACAGGGCTTGCGCAGTTTGAAGACCGTCTGATGGGCAAGCTCTCGGGTGGGATGAAACAAAAACTAGGTCTTTGCTGTGCGTTAATCCATGACCCCAAGCTTTTAGTTTTGGATGAGCCAACGACCGGGGTCGACCCGTTGTCGCGTCGGCAGTTCTGGGCTTTGATTGATGCAATCCGAGCAAAAAACCCTGAACTGTCGGTATTGGTTTCAACGGCGTACATGGAAGAAGCCGACGGTTTTGACCGGATTGTCGCGATGGACGTGGGTCAAGTCATCTTTCATGGGAAGCCCGCCGAATTGAAAGGGAGTGATGACGACCTCGAAATTGCATATCGGCGTCTGAGAGCACGGGAGTTGCCTGTCGAACCGGCGGGGAAAAACAAAACGAATGGGAAGATCGAAGCAAGCCCAGTGATAGTTGCGCGTGGACTGACACGACGCTTTGGTGATTTCACGGCCGTAGACAACGTCGACTTCACAATCAATCGCGGAGAGATATTCGGGTTTCTAGGATCAAACGGTTGCGGCAAGTCCACGACAATGAAGATGTTGACTGGCTTGTTACCATCCAGCTCAGGTGAAGCACTGCTGTTTGGCAACCCTGTCGATGCATATGACCGAAAAATGAGGCGTGAAATAGGCTACATGAGCCAGGCCTTTTCCTTGTATGGCGAGTTGTCGGTCCATCAGAACCTACAATTGCATGCGCGGATATTTGCAATTGCCAACCGAGAACAACGTGTTTCGGAACTCACTGAGCGCTTTGGGCTCGAAGAGCACCGGCATACGTTGGCGACGGCACTGCCTCTAGGGATCAAACAGCGACTGTCGCTAGCCGTAGCAGTGATCCACCGTCCGCGGGTGCTAATACTCGACGAACCAACATCCGGTGTGGATCCAGAGGCGCGCGATTCCTTCTGGGACTTGTTGACTGAGCTTTCGCGAAATGAGTCGGTAACGATCTTTGTGTCCACTCATTTCATGGGTGAGGCGGAACGCTGTGATCGCGTTTCGTTTATGCATGCTGGTAGAGTTCTAGCGGAAGGTACTCCGGCTGAACTGATCGCCGTCGAAGGGGCGAAAAACCTTGAAGACGCCTTCATTTCGATATTGGAAGCAGCAGAAAAACCAGTCTCTGTTGTCGCGCCAGAGGTCGGTTTTAGGGCCAGATCCCACGCCGGGGGAGGAGCGTTTTCTCGTGTATTGGCTTATACGCGGCGCGAGACCGTTGAAGTAGCTCGTGACCCGGTGCGTCTGGCTTTCGCGTTTCTGGGTTCTGCTATTCTAATGTTGGTTTTTTGCTTTGGAATTACGCTGGATATCGATGAGCTTGAATTCGCGGTACTTGACCTTTCTCAGGGGCCGGAGAGTCGTGCTTATGCGGCTGAATTCGCCGGATCGTCCTACTTTAAAGCCACATCGCCGCTGCAAAGCGCCAGCGAAGGGCGCGACCGTCTAGTGTCAGGTGAGGTCTCTCTGGTTGTTGAGTTACCACCTGACTTTGACCGAAAGATGAGTACGGGTGAACCAACCCAGATACTTGCAACTGTAGACGGTGCTATCCCATTTAAGGGTGAGACGGTTGAAGGTTATGTTTCCGGATTGCACCAATCATTTCTCGCGGAAAATGCCCTTAACAATGGCAAAAGCCAGATAGATATCGCCAAGATCGAACCCCGGTTTCGCTACAATCAGAGCTTTGAGAGCATCGCCGCGATGGCTCCAGCAATGCCTGCTATCTTACTGATTATGTTGCCAGCTGTTTTGACTGCCGTAAGCGTAGCAAGGGAACGAGAACTGGGGTCAGTTGTCAATTTCTACGTGACACCAACCACGCGGCTTGAATTTCTAGTCGGCAAACAAATTCCTTACATTTTGATCGCCTACGCAAATTTTCTGCTTTTGTCCGGAATGACCGTTTTTCTTTTCGGGGTGCCGCTAAAAGGAAATCCTTTCCCTTTGGCTGTTGGTGCCCTTCTTTACGTTTGGGCAACGACATCCTACGGGCTGTTGATCGCTACAATGACATCCAGTCAGGTGGCCGCGACATTTGCAACTGCCATCGCCTCAGTTGTCCCAACAATCCAGTTCTCAGGCCTGTTGCAACCTGTTTCAACGCTTGAAGGAGGCGCACAAGTGGTGGGCTCACTTTGGCCTTCCTCATATTTCCTACACCTAAACGTTGGTGCCTTCACTAAAGGTTTGGGTTGGGAGGCCCTTGCGCCGGACATTCTGGCCCTCGCCTGCTTCGGACCAGTTCTGACACTGATCGCAGCCGTATGTCTTCGGGCGCAGGAGAAGTGAATGCAACGCTTCTACTGCATATTCTGGCTAGGTTTGAAGGAAGTGATGAGCCTGCGCCGTGATTGGGTGATGATGGCATTGTTGGTCTGGTCCTTCACGCTGGCCCCGATCATGGAAGCAACGGGAGTGGCAAGTTCTGTAAACAACGCCTCGATAGCGTTTGCGGATGAAGACGACTCGCCACTTTCTCGAGCACTTGCCACAGCGTTTTTCCCACCAGAGTTCCAACCGGTCGTCCAAATCGAACCCGGAAAAGGACCTGCGTACATGGATGCTGGGCGCTTTATTTTCGTTGTGGCTGTGCCCCCCGGTTTCGAAAAGGATCTGCGCGCAGGGCGCAGTCCGGAGATTCAAGTTCTTATTGACGCAACCGCCATGGAACAGGCCGGTATTGGTGCAAACTACATCACCAGTATCTTGAGCGCTGAAATACATCGCTATGCAATTGGTATCGATCTAGTAGATGCTGCCTCAATCAGTGTCATTCTTAGAAGCGCCTTCAACCCAAATAGAGATACTGTACGTTTTGCTGGTATCGTTGCTTTGATCGGCCAGATCATGTGGCTCACAACTATATTGACCGGAGCGGCAATGATTAGAGAGCGAGAGCACGGGACCATTGAACATCTCCTGGCCATGCCTCTTGCTCCATTTGACATTGCTATTGCCAAAATTTGGGCGAATGCAGCAGTGGTTTTGGTCGCGGCTGGTCTTTCACTAACGTTTGTGATGCAGGGTTCTCTGGGTATTAGTATCGCTGGATCCAAGATGTTGTTTTTGGTTGGCACGGCGTTGTTTCTTTTTACTGCGACGGCGCTTGGGGTGTTTCTGGCAACCATTGCACGCTCTATGGCGCAGTTTGCGCTTCTGGTTATGTTGATTGTGCTGCCAATGCTAATGCTTTCAGGTGGAGAGACCCCAATTGAAGGGCAGCCGGCGTGGTTGCAGGCAGGTACTTTGGTTCTGCCGTCACGCCACTACATGTCAGCAAGTCAGGCTATTGTTTTCAAAGGCGCTGGTATTGAGACTGTCTGGCCGGAATTCGTTTGGATGACGTTGTTGGGAACGGCTTTGTTGTTAATGAGTTTACGGCTTTTTCGGCGTTCTCTTGCGCAGATCAGCTAGCGCTCCAATCTGTTGGCTTTGACAGATTGGAGCGCTAGCTACTCCGCCTCTGAAGACAGTTTGGATATCTGCTGGTCAGAAGTCAGGGCATCAGCGACTGTATGAGCGTTAGCCTAGATATCTCTAGTCATGTTCGTACTATAACCGACGTTAGGTGCTAAGTGATAAGCTTGCGACGCAGTCTTTCAAAGCGGTTGTTCGCGGCCGGTATTTGGTCCAATTCAAGCTGAGCTCGCATGTGCCAAAGCAGCGTTCAAAAGCGGTCTCTTAAAGCATTACTAGCGGCTTCTTCCTACTTTGAAACTTTGACTTCGATGAGTTCTGGCTACATTCCAGAAAGCCCAGCGTTGGTATTCAATAGAAACTGGCGGAAAATTGGGCTGCTAGCCGCCCCAATGCCACGAGCGTTTTCCCCAACCGCTGCGGCCTCCACGACCGGAGGAATCAAACCGCGTTTGTCTTGGTTGATTAAGTAACGGCGAACCCTTGACACCAGTTCTTCCCGAATTTCAGGCGGGAACGCGCCATCGATAAAAATGGCCTCGAAGTCGATGACAGCACAGATTGAAAGAGCGGCCTTAGCTAATTCTTGCGCCGTGGTGCCAATCCATGGTTCTACATAGCGAGAAATGCTGCTCCAATTCTGCGGCTTCTTCCATAGAATCCCCGGGTCGACACCCGCTTCTATCAATCGGTCCTCAAGCAAAAACAGCGACGCCGTGTCGATCAGTTGCTGGCTCTCACCCAAAGGACCGGTCGTGCGCATGGCGCCCAATGCACCGGCATTGCCTTGGTTGCCTTCGAACACGGTGCCGTTCAATGCAACACCGCCGCCGATCATTGAGCCAATAAAAAAGTAGAAGTAGTCACGGTATTCTGCCCCACGCCCATAGAGATGCTCTGCGTGACATGCGGCTGTTGCGTCGTTGACCACAAAAACCGGCAAATCGCTGAACTTGGCGACCTCGGAAAAGAAATTCACGTTTCTCCAAGACCGAAATTTTTTTGCAGCAAGCCCAGACAGATCGTGCCATTTCCAAAGTTCAAATGGGGTCCCGATACCGATCCCACAAACACGATCACGAAGCCTTTGGGGCTCGTGGGACAGAAGCGTTTCCAAACCAGTCTCCAAAAAACCGAAAATGACCTCTGGTAGCGGATAGTCATAAGTCGTGGAAAGTTGGCGGCGCGGCGTGCCAGTAAAGTCGATCAAGAGCAGATCGGCGCTACGCCGCCCGATCTTCATCCCAACCGACAAGATGCCTTCCGGATTTAATTCCATAGGGATTGAGGGCTTTCCAACCTTCCCGCGCAGTGGGGTTCCACGCTTGAGAATTGTGTCTTTTTCAAGCTTGCGCAAAATGATTGATACGGTCTGAGGAGACAGGCCTGTCAATCGCGCAACGTCGGCGCCTGCGGCGGGCCCATGGCGTTGTAAAACTGTCAAAATCAGACGTTCGTTGTGATCGCGAACCCCGCTTTGACTTACCCCACCGGTCAGTGTGTTGAGCGCCTCTCTTTCCATAAGCCTGAACATAAACACCTTATTTTCTTATGAAAAGGTGCTTAGGTAAATTAATAAATAAACTTTATTTATTTATTGACAGAAAGGCTAGAATCACAGTTTCTTAAATTAGACCTTCATTGGAGGATGAGGGCGAGTCTCGTTGGCCTGCCATGCGGGGCATCAACAATTTTCTGGGAGGACTACATGAAAAATCTATTCAAGATAGCCGCATCTGCTACCGCGCTTACGGTGGCTGCCGCATCTGCCCACGCGGCCGGAGAAACCGTTTGTCTGATCACGAAGACAGATACCAATCCATTCTTTGTAAAGATGAAGGAAGGCGCAACGGCCAAGGCTGAAGAGCTTGGCATGACCTTGAAGGCCTTTGCCGGTAAAATCGACGGCGACCATGAAACTCAAGTTCAGGCCATTGAAACTTGTATTCTCGACGGCGCAAAGGGAATTCTCCTGACGGCTTCGGACACAAGTTCGATTGTGCCCGCTGTTCAGCAGGCGCGTGATGCTGGCTTGCTGGTTATCGCTCTGGACACGCCACTAAGCCCGATTGATTCCGCTGACGCAACCTTTGCGACAGACAACTACAAAGCTGGCCTATTGATCGGGCAATGGGCGAAGGCAAAGATGGGCGACGCAGCGGCTGACGCAAAAATTGCGACGCTTGATCTTAACGTCAGTCAGCCAACCGTGGACGTTCTCCGCAATCAGGGCTTCCTCGACGGCTTCGGTGTGGACCTGGCAGACCCCAATGTCATCGGTGATGAATCTGATGCACGATTGGTCGGCAGTGACGTGACCGACGGCAACGAAGAAGGTGGGCGCCGCGCCATGGAAAACCTTTTGGCCAAGGACTCGACGATCAACGTTGTTCACACGATCAATGAACCGGCAGCGGCAGGTGCTTATGAGGCTCTGAAATCCATTGGGCGTGAAAACGATGTACTGATCGTATCGGTCGATGGTGGCTGCCCCGGTGTACAAAATGTGCAGGCCGGAGTTATTGGAGCTACAAGTCAGCAGTATCCGCTTTTGATGGCTTCGCTTGGGGTTGAGGCTGTTAAAAAGTGGGCTGAGGAAGGCGTAAAGCCAGAAAACACGCCCGGAAAAGACTTCTACGATACCGGAGTCGCTCTCATCACGGACCAACCTGTTGATGGCGTGGAATCGATTTCGGTCGCCGAAGGCTTGGAGCTCTGCTGGGGCTAAATCAGACCTAATGTATGAGGCGCATGAGAGCGCCTCATCACTCCTTTCACCAGCAAACCGAAACTTCCTGTACACTCATCTCGTGGGCATTACATCGCCCGCGAAAAGGGGGAGATATGTCCGAAGCAAACCAGAGCGCCAAGGAATTTGAATCCGCTGCCAGCAGGACAGAAACTGTTGCAGCTTTTGAGGACCATCGGCGTGGCGTTTTGGGGAGGTTGCAGCATCTTCTCCACGTCAACCCATCTTTTGTGCCGCTTATCGTTCTGGTCGGTGCGATTTTGATTTTCGGACTGCTATTGGGATCGAAGTTCTTCTCGCCTTTTGCCATGACCTTGATCCTCCAGCAGGTTCAGATCGTCGGAATCGTGGCCGCAGCTCAAAGCCTGGTTATTCTGACCGCCGGCATCGATCTGAGCGTCGGCGCAATTATGGTATTTTCTTCTGTTATCATGGGGCAGTTCTCTTTCCGATACGGCATTCCAGTGCCAATCGCTGTAATGTGCGGGCTTGCGGTTGGAACCTTGATCGGAGCACTGAACGGCTGGCTTGTCAGCCGCGTTAAACTTCCCCCCTTCATTGTCACACTAGGGATGTGGCAGATCGTACTGGCGACTAACTTTCTGTATTCCGCGAACGAGACTATTCGCAGTCAGGATATCGAAGCCAACGCTCCCTTCCTTCAATTCTTTGGAACCAAGTTCAGCATTGGTGGAGCGACCTTTACTGTCGGCGTCATTTTCATGCTCGCCCTGATTTTTGTGTTGGCCTATGCACTTAAACACACGGCTTGGGGAAGGCACGTCTATGCCGTGGGTGACGATCCTGAGGCGGCCGAACTATCAGGTGTCAACGTCCATCGAACACTCATGTCCGTCTATATGTTGTCTGGCTTGATTTGTGCCTTCGCGGGCTGGGCTCTGATTGGGCGCATCGGATCAGTCTCGCCGACGTCCGGCCAATTGGCCAACATTGAAAGCATCACTGCTGTTGTGATCGGAGGTATCTCTTTGTTCGGTGGACGGGGGTCCATTCTGGGGTCACTATTCGGCGCACTGATCGTCGGCGTGTTTACTCTTGGGCTAAGGCTGCTCGGCGCAGACGCGCAGTGGACCTTCCTGTTGATCGGTCTTCTCATCATCGCAGCGGTCGCAGTCGACCAGTGGATCAGAAAGGTATCGGGCTAATGTCAGACACAACTCCAGTCGTCCAAGGGCGCGGGATCGTGAAGCGCTATGGCCACGTCACCGCCATCGACCATTCCGACTTTGAACTGCGGAAAGGAGAAATCCTTGCAGTTATTGGGGACAACGGTGCGGGTAAATCTTCCATCGTCAAGGCGATTTGCGGGGCCACCATCCCGGATGAGGGCGAGATTCTGATCGAAGGGAAGAAGGTAAACTTTACCTCTCCAATCGACGCCCGCAATATGGGTATCGAAATTGTCTATCAACAGCTTGCCATGTCTCCTGCCCTTTCGATTGCGGACAACATGTTCATGGGGCGCGAGATCCGCAAAAAGGGGTTCATGGGCAAATACATGCGTCAGCTCGACCGGCCAGCTATGGAGAAGTTCGCCCGTGAAAAACTGACCGAGCTTGGCCTTATGACAGTGCAGTCGATCAATCAGGCAATTGAGACGCTGTCTGGCGGCCAGCGTCAAGGCGTTGCCGTTGCGCGCGCAGCCGCCTTTGCGACCAAATTCATCATTATGGATGAACCGACGGCTGCTTTGGGCGTGAAGGAAAGCCGCAAGGTGCTTGAGCTGATCCAGGACGTACGGGCGCGTGGTATTCCGATCATTCTGATCAGCCACAACATGCCGCATGTCTTCGAAGTCGCTGACCGAATTCATGTGCACCGGCTCGGTAAAAGGCTCTGCACGATTGATCCCAAGGACTACACGATGTCCGACGCCGTGGCCTTTATGACCGGCGCCAAAGAACCACCAAAAGAAGACGCCGCGTGATCGAACAGGATGCAAAGCGCGTGTGCGACCTGATCTTCTCCCGGAAGCAGGTTGGGGTTCGGACGATTGTCGCAATCTCCGGCCCCCCTGCATCCGGAAAGTCGACCCTGGCAGAATCCGTTGTGCAATTGCTGAACGCAAAACAGAACTCGGCGGTTCCTTTAGCCACGTTAGTGCCTATGGATGGCTACCATTTAGACAATCGTGTACTTGAAACACGAGGATTTCTGGCGAGAAAAGGCGCGCCAGAAACCTTCGATGCAATTGGGTTTTGCAATGCAATAAAAAAGTTACAATCCGCACAGCATGAATCATTTCACCCCAGATTTGACCGTCAAATGGATCTCGCCATTGCCAACGCGATTGCGGTTCACCCCGACACTCGGACTGTTGTTGTTGAAGGGAACTACCTTCTGATGGATAGCGACCCGTGGAGAACATTGGCGGATGTCTATGCCGCAACGGTTTTTGTCAGCCCAACTTTGGAAGAACTCGTAAAGCGGTTGCATCACCGCTGGATCAAGCATGGATTTGATCCGAAAACCGCGTTGCAACGCGCGAAAACGAACGATCTGCCCAACGCTGAACGTGTCATCCGTGATAGTCGGAAAGCCGATCTTACACTGAACCAGAATTACACCGAATTCGGGATGCGCTACGCATTCTGAGTTTGCGCATTGGATTCACCCATCCGTTAAAGCAGCACCTCTAGGCGGGTTTTACTGCGTCCCATCCATGTAGATCCGAATCGAGCCGAATTTCTGCTTGATCTGGCCGACCGATGGATAGCTTTCCTCACGCCGGTCGCAGTGCTTCTTGATCGATTCAAAGCACTCGGTGACAATCCGAACCCAGCCCAGATTGTCTTTTCCGAGGTGCTTCTCAACGGAGCCGCGGATGTCATCATAACCGAAGGTGTTAGTCATCTGCCGGATCCCCGGTTCTAGGGGGTCGGATTCTTGCACTGAAGCGATTTCCTCTAGCGCGGCAATGAGACGATGCAGGCCTTTTTCTGCCTCTGCCGCCACCGTCAATTTGAGAGCAGAGAAGTGTTCGTCCGGTAAACCATTCCCTGCTTTATGCTTCCCAAGCTGGAGAGGTGATGACACCTCAAGGTCGCTTTGGGTTGATTGATGATCCTGAAACCTTCGACATCGCGCCTTTCAAACCCAAATCGATCTCATTGCATTGGGAGTTCATGTACACTCGGTCGCTTTTCGGGACTAGAGATATGAATCGTCAAAGCGAAATCCTGAATCAGGTCGCCGGGTTGATAGATGATGGAAAGATCATATCCACAGCGACCGATACACTTGGTACAATCAATGCTGCAAACTTAATGAAAGCGCATGCTATCCTTGAAAGCGGAAAGGCCAAAGGAAAGCTCGTGCTTGAGGGTTTTTAGATGAGAATTGAACGGCTGGATCATGTGAACATCGTGACGACTAGGTTGCCTGACATGGTTGCTTGGTATGAAGACGTCTTGGGTTTGAAACTCGGGGCCCGCCCTGAGTTTCCGTTTCCCGGAGCTTGGTTGTATGCGGGTGATCACGCAGTAGTTCATCTTGTGGGTCACGAGGGAACGCCAAATGTCGGCTCCGAAGTGAAGCTCAAGCTCGAGCATTTTGCACTCTCAGCCACAGGGTTGAGAGCATTTGAAGAAAAACTGATCTCGTGTCAAATCCAGTATCGCAAAACTGATGTCCCGGGGGCTGGAATGGTCCAAATCCATGTGGCCGATCCTGATGGAAATCACATTCACATAGACTTTGAAGAAATCGAGTAAGGGATAAACACTCGAAATAGTCGGAACGCAAAACTAAGCTCGTAAATTCTTGCCGATTAGTGATCGAGATCATTACCGAGTTGCTTCCAAGAATTACCCGGACCAACATTTTTGGGCGGTACAAGCGTAGAATTGGAGATCAGCATGCTGGACCTCGAAACCAACAAGAAGAATGTCATTGCTTTCTACGAAATGATGTTCAATGAGTGTCGGCCTGCGGAAGCCATAGATATCTTTGTTGGTGATACCTATACGCAGCACAACCCGCATGTTGGCGACGGCAAGCAAGCCTTTGTCGAATATTTCGAACGCATGGCCGCCGAATATCCGGGAAAGCGTGTGGATATCAAACGTGCGTTTGCTGAAGACGACCACGTTGTTCTGCATTGCCACCAAATCTGGCCCGATGGTCTCGAGTACGCAGGTATCGATATTTTTCGCCTGGATGCTGAAGGTAAGGTTGTCGAACACTGGGACGTTCTTCAGGAGGTTCCGGCAAACAGCGAGAATGACAATGGCATGTTTTGACTTAACCGTTCTGACAGTGGTGCACGGAACTTCGAAAGGTCCTGTCGGCTAAACCACGATAGTCAAAGGGTATAAGTCTGATCCAAGAAACCCGCCGAAGCGTATCTATCAAGAACCTTTTAGAAAGGAGATAAATATGCTCCCGAAGAGTATTCTCGCGGCGACCCTTGGATTATTTGCAGCTACTTCGCTTCAAGCTGGTGTACAAATTCACTTTATTGAAGGCGCACCCAAGGACCGCTTTGTTCTGACAAATGTCGGAGCTTGCAAAGTAGAAGCCTCGACCCTCAAAATTGACTTGTCGAAATCTGCGGGACGTCTGATTTTCGACGTTACTGAAAAGGGTGCGGGCGTCGAGGTCTTCCAGCCTCTCGAATTCGTTGAGGGTGCGGATGCTCTGCGGCAAATTCCAGCGGTCGTGGACGGGCAAGATACAATAGAACTTGAAATCGCCTCCCTCGCAGCCGGGGACACACTCGCCTTTACCATCGATGTCGATGATACTATCGGGCAACGCGAAATCACTGTTACAGGCTCGGAGATCGAAGGCGCCACGGTGTCTTATACCGTTGCGGAAGAGACCAGTACTGCGACCTTCTCTTCGGACGCGCTTGTAAACGTGACGACCAGGGACTGCTGAAAGCCATCCTACAATGTCGAATTGGTTGATCCGCATAGCATTCCTCGCGCTTATGTTGGGAGGCGGCATTCTGATCGGAACACTGACCGCACCTGGCGAATGGTATGCGCAGCTCTCTAAACCGGCTTTCAATCCATCAAATTGGATTTTTGGGCCGGTTTGGACGGTGCTTTATGTGTTGATCGCCATGGCGGGTTGGCGTCAGTTTGAAGCAGATCGAAGCTCGACCGCCATGAAGCTGTGGTGGGCGCAGATGAGTTTGAACTTTTTGTGGTCGCCAGCCTTTTTCGTAATGCAACTGCCGTGGTTTGCCCTTGTGATCATTGTCGCGTTGTTGGCTGTGATCGTCATGTTCATTGCTCGGGTCAGGAATTCAGATCGGGTTTCCGCACTGGCTTTCCTGCCGTACTTTGCATGGGTCGCATTTGCCACGGCGCTGAACCTCTCCATTGCGATACTGAACTGACAAGGAACAATATGCGTGCAAACTTCATCGGGCTTGTTTCAGGTTTTGTTATCATCGGATGCACAATGGCTCAGGCTGATGAAAAACTGACTGAAGACTTTTCCAAGTCTCCGGAGAGGCGTTGGGACTACGTTGCCGACACCGTCATGGGAGGAGTTTCCTCAGGACAGGTGCAGTTTCGTTCGGAAGGTGGTGTTGAATTCGCGCGGCTGACCGGAACCGTGAGTACAGAAAACAACGGGGGCTTCATCCAGTTCCGACGCAAGTTGTCTGAGCGACTGGATGAGGCTGTATCAGGCGTCAGGCTATTGGTACGGGGAAACGGCGAGCAATACTTCGTTCACCTCAGAACACGTGGCACGGTGCTTCCGTGGCAATACTACCAGGCCGCGTTCGCAACTTCTGAAGACTGGACCGAAGTCTATTTGCCTCTGTCAGGCTTCAAGGCTTCAGGTGCCATGTTGCGCGCTATTCCCGATGCGGAAGCAATAACCTCAGTTGGGGTTGTAGCCTTCGGGCACGATCATGAGGCCAGCGTAGATGTCAGCGAGATTGGTTTCTACTGAAGGTCGCCCGGGTGCAACGCTCCAATCTTCGTTGAACCAGCCAGATCAGGCGACTCAAAAAAAGCATGCGACAATGCAAATCCAATAGCCTTTGCTCATCCTTTGCAAGCGACTAACTTGGGTCCATGGAAGAAGTCACTCGACTAACCGAATGGATGATCACAGAAGGTCGTCGCTCCGGCGATCCTGTAAAAGTGGTGTCACACTTTTGTTCCTCCTTGGTCGAAGCCGGAGTTCCGCTGTGGCGAGTTAACATTGGCCAGCGCTTTGCCAATCCACTGCTTATTGCTTGGGGCGTGGTTTGGACGCCCAACGGCACCGACAGCTACGATGTCACCCATGAGACGACGTTGACGGATGGTTATGTCGGGAGCTCATTTGAGTATATTCTGGCGAATAGAAAGCCGCTTCACAAAAGTCTCCAGCAACTGGACTCAGAAACAGAGCATTCATCCTATTTGGAGTTTGCAGAGCAAGGCGGCACCGACTACTACGCTACTTTGCTTTACTACGGTGATGGATCGCTGCATGGTTGTACGTTCGTTACACAGGTGCCGGATGGATTCTCGCCGGAACATCTAAGGCTAATTGAAGCGGTCTTACCTGCCCTATCTTCCGCTCTTGAACCTGTGACGATGCGAAAATCGTCTAAAGGTCTACTTCGAACCTATTTAGGAGATGGACCTTCTGAGGCAGTCTGGAGCGGCAACATCAAGCGCGGTGAGCGAACAACTCTGGATGCCGTGGTTATGTTCTCTGATCTGCGAGGCTTTACGGCACTTTCCGAAACCTCTACGGAAGAAGAAGTTTTCGACACGCTCAGCGACTATTTTGATCTGGTGGTCAACGCCGTGGAAGACAACGGTGGAGATGTCCTCAAGTTCATGGGTGATGGCATCCTGTCGATCTTCACAATTGAAGCTCAAAAAAACCATGCCGACCGTTGCAGAATGGCGGCTCTTGCAGCGCAGAGTGTGCTGAGTGGTTTGAAAGCTCTCAACACTAGACGAGACGAGTTCCAAAATCCGCCCTTAGACATTGGAATTGGGATCAACGTTGGGCAGGTCAGTTATGGTAACATAGGCAGTCCCGGCAGGCTTGATTTTACGGTTTTGGGCGGTGCGGTGAACGTCGCAAGCCGAATTGAAAACTTAACAAAATCAATTGGTCAGAGAGTGTTGGCGACGTCAGCCGTTGCATGTGCTACACCGAACATGTTCGTTAGCTGTGGGGATCACGAAATACGCGGCCTTGCTCAGCCCATTGAGCTGTTCTTTCTCACTGAAGGGGCGCAATAATCTGGTACAGTAGTTTTAAACAACATACCTTTCCGGGAGCATCCTGTGTGTTTGCAAGAACCATAGCCTTACTGATCTGCGCTGGGGCTTTTCCGGCCACGGCATTGGAGCTTCGCGAAACTGGGCGCTACGAGCTCAACCAACCCGCAAGTCTTGACTACGATCCGACGTTTTGTGGGTTGTGGATTGCGAACGAAGGATCAGAGGCCATTCTCGTTACGTTGCAAGGTGATGAGTTGCGCCGCATATCCAGCGATCTTTTCCGTATCAAGGCAATTGCTATCGAAGGAGATCACTTGTTGGTAGGCGACGGTCTTGGCAGCCTCCAACGTGTCACGAAGGAAGGAGTCACTTTAGGAACACCCTTTGAACTTGAAGGTGGATTTGCGGATACCGAAGGGATCGCGATCAATGCAAAGGGGCAAATCGTGACCGTAGAAGATGATCCGGAACGGTTGTCTTGGTTCACTTCAGAAGGCGTCCTTACGGCAAGGTTGGATACCATGAAGCTCTCTCCCCCCTTAAGCGAGGCACAGGGCATCGCAATTGACCCACGAACCGGTCACATGTTGATCGTTGATGACTGGGAAGGGTCAAACAGCCTGTATGAGTTCACGGCAGATGGCCAACTGCTCGCCCAGCAAAGCCTGTTGGAATTCGGAACTGACCCGGAAGGCATCGCCATTAGGCCGGGATCTAACCAACTGTTCGTGGCGTTCGACGGTGGCGCGAAGATTGTGACATTTGACTACACACCCACCTTGCCTGAAGGATCGCCGCCGCTGCCGCCGGGCGCGGATTGCATGATGTTCTGAGAGCTTTTCTGTTTGCTTGGGTCGACGCAAGTTTCCGCTAGTCGCGCTCGCTGTCCAAAGTTTCGCGTATAAGCGTCAGATTAGGCAGCGTTTCACGAAACAGCTCAGGCCCGAGTTCGGACAACACCGGACCGAGGGCTACCGACATCCGGTCCATACACGTTTCCAAAAACTCAGCGCCTTGCGGCGTGGACCGGGCAATTTTCGAACGCTTGTCATTGGGGTTGGTTTCAAGGGTAATCAGGGCATGACTTTCTAGGCTCGCGAGCATGTGCGTCATCGACGTCTTGGGCACTTGAAAAGCGTTCGACAGCTGTAGTGGCGTTTCCCCCTCGGAGCGCCGGACCAGGTGGCCCAATATGCCAAATTGGGTAGCGGTCATTCTGCCAGGTAAGAACGCTTCAAGCTTGGTCGAGATCAGCTGGTTGATGATCCCGACCTCGGTGAAGAACCGGTAGACTTCGTTGGTCTCATCTTCAGGCTTCATTCAGAATTCGTGTCTCCAGAGGCCAACGGGGCGTGGCAATTGGTTCAGGCCCATACCCCAAACGCAACAACATTTGCACCGTGTGGCCTGGTGACGCAAGAAGCTCATGCGCAAGATCGTATTCATCGGCCATCTCGGGATATTCCTGAAGGGCCTGACTGACCGGATGCACGCCCAGACCCATTTCGGTTGTCTTCAGGTAGAAACGCATCAATTGACGTCCGGCTTCGAGTTGATCGCTTCGCGTGTTTGTAGCTGTCGTGAGGACTGCGTATTGCGCCGTCGCGTCTAGCATAGCGAAGTAGCCTCGCATGTGAGACTGAGTGCCTGGGTGGTCAACATTCATAAGGGTCTCATTGTCCAATAGGCCAGTAAGTCGCAGCGTTTCCAGCATGGGATCGCGTAACTCAATCCCGTCGGGGTTGGCGTTGATTTCTGCTTTCCCGATCCGCATGAGGTCGACGGATTCTTTCAAGGTCTGCGGTGTTCGCATTTCGATTTCGAAAGCGCGTTTCGTAAGGTCTCGAATACGGGTCACCAAATCTTCATCGGTAATCAGGGTGGCGTAGTTTTCAAGGACCGACACTTCCGTCTCGGACAGCCGCTGTTCAGTGTACGGTTCTTTGTTGGAATGCCGTTTGAGGATTTGATCTGATAGTGGATCGGGTGCTCCGCCAGAAACAAACACTGCTTCTGCGATTGGTCCGTCATCCCCATCAGGCAGTAACTTGACCTCGGTATCAAACCCGAGAGCACCTGCCGCCAGGACCATCGTCTCAACAAATGCGCCGAGGCCAATATAGAGCTGGCGGTGGTAAGGATCGGTTTCCGGAAGCTCGCGATCTGTATCGCGGTGGATGCGAACCTTGTCTTGCCCAACCAACTCGACCAGCCAAGGTTGCAAGTTGTGCGGGTTAGGGGCGAGAATCGCGTAGGACAAAGCGGCTTTGCGTGGGTCGTCATATGGTTGTGGCGTCCACGGAGCCAGCGCGTCATGCGGTGTGCGTGTCGCTAGGAACCCAACCGCGCCCGTTGCCGCCAGTATTGTGCCTCCGCCTAGAATCTTGAGAAAACGTCTTCGATTTGGCATCTTGAGTCTCCAGTAGTACGATATCGTACTAATATAATCCGAAATCGTACTATTTCAACTCCATTCATGCTGTGGTTGGTTGAGTGACCTGAAAAAAGTAAATCAGAACAGCCGGCCTCTACGATAGACTGCCGTGTTAGACAGGTGTTCGGAGAGCCTTTTGTGCCTAAAAAAGCAGCTATTCTAGTTGATTAACGACCGGATGCGAGAAGATCAGAGGCTGTTAAGCCGATGCTTTTCGAGGATGCCGCAAAGCATAGCCTGTGCTTGCAGCCTGTGTTCTCGATGACGTTCACGGGCGGCATCTGGACGACCTTCACTAATCGCTTGAAAAACAACCCGGTGATCTTCGTTGGATTTAACGGGCAGGGGCCTGATGAACAACGTCGTTACACGCGCGCGGCGGACTTGGTCGCTCATCATGGCAACAATCGCTTCGACTCGTTTGTTGCCGCCCAACCGAACGAGCTCTTGATGAAACAACTCGTCTGCCTCTGCCCACGCTTCAAGGTCTTCGGCTTCGATGGCTTGGTCCATCTTCGCAATTGATCCAGCGAGTACCGCCAGTTCATCTTCTGAATAACCCGCTTCGGCAGCGCGCTGTGCCGCGAGACTCTCAAGTTCCGTCAGGATGTCGTAGATTTCACGCATATCATCTGATGAAACAGGCAGTATCCGAACGCCCTTTCGGGGTCGCATTTCCAGCAACCCCTTACTTTCCAACATCAGCGCAGCTTCCCGTATCGGGGTGCGGGACATGCCAAGGGTCTCGGCGAGTTCCGACTCCAGATGGTCAGTTCCGGCCGCAAGTTCGCCAGACAGGATCATCCGCCGCAAATCCCTAACAGCGCGTTGTGTATTGGAAAGAGTTTTTGCGTCCTGATCCTTCACGGTGTCTCCAGGTTGATTTTTCGTCCTTCCGCAGCTGAGAGATAGATATTCTCTTCAATGCGGATCACATCCAAATAGTCTCGGGCCGTGTTTTCCAAAGGCGTGCCCAGTAGAAGGCCCGAAATAACGTGACTTTGCAAGGCGTGAACGCAGTCTCCTCCAAATCCATCATGATCGCTTGGAGGTAGAATCTGCTGTCTCTCCTGTTTTCCAAACGCGCGGAGGTCAACGGAACCGTCGCCGTAAAGAACTAGTGCTCCTTCCGTTCCTTCGATGAGAGCTTCGCCCATGGTCTGACGCGGGTTTTTGGCGCTGTGGTCAAGGCATCTGTTGCCATCGAACAGAGTTTTCAAACCGTTGGGGTGGTCAAACAGGATATAACCTGCGTCCTCGCCCGCGATAACGGGGTTAACTTGGCGCAAGTCCGCATAAACTGCGCTGGGCGCATCGAACAAAAATCGGAATGTGTCTACCCAGTGAACCGCTGTCTCATGAACTAGGAAACGTGGCATTTTCTGAAAGTACGGCTGCCGGTCCAGGTAGGCTCGCGGTCCCTGTCCGTCGCCGGGCCGAAGCCGGAAAGTCGCTTGTAGAGGTGTTCCAATTCGACCCTCGGTCATCGCCACCTTGATTGCACGATACCAAGGCTGAAAGCGAAAATTCTCATGCACGACAATAGTTGCACCTACCGCTTCAGCCTCTGAAACGATCTTCTCCGCTTCATCCAGAGACATGCAGAAAGGTTTTTGGCAGATCAGCCATTTTATGCCCGAATGCAGCGCAGTTCGAATGGCGTCGGCCTGCGCCACAGGTGGAAGAATGATGTCCACGAGATCTGGTTTTTCCGCCTCCAGCATTTTTGACAGATCATCGTAAGCGGCCAGTCCTGTTTCCTTCGCCTTGTTGATATCACGGTTGCAGGATGCAATCAGAACCGCTCTGGGCAATCGGGACCAACTTTCGTAGTGGAACCTACTGAAATACCCCGCACCCACACACGCGACCCTGATGGCTTGTTGAGTATTCATGCCCGCAATGCTTCCAATACCGATGAGGCTGCGTCCTGCGTTCCGGCGGTGCCACCTAGGTCATGAGTCAGGTTCTGTCCGTTCGCAGTCACCTTTTCCACGGCTTCACGCAACCGTTCGCCGTCGTTGGACAGGCCTGGGTGATCATGGGTCAACCCCAACCATTCAAGCATCATTGCTGCGGACAGGATCATCGCAAAGGGGTTGGCAATACCCTGTCCTGCAATGTCTGGAGCGGAACCATGGCAGGGTTGGAATACAGCGTGATTCAATCCGATATCCGCTGACGGAGCCAGTCCAAGACCGCCCATGAGACCTGCACCAAGGTCGGAGAGGATGTCTCCGAACATGTTCTCGGTCACCATGACATCGAACTCCCAAGGTTTTTGGACCATCCACAGTGCGGTGGCATCAACATAAGCATGGTCTGCCTGCAAATCGGGATGTTGGGCGGCTTCTGCATCAAACATCGATCTGAAGAATGCAAAGGCGCGGAATACATTGGCTTTGTCGACACATGTAACTCGACCCTGACCGCGCCCGGTTCTTTTGCGGTTCTGGGCGAGTTCAAACGCGAAACGGAACAGTTTTTCGGACACCTCACGAGTGATCAGCAGAGTTTCACGTGCTTCGTCTTCGGTAACTTCGCCAGCGCCTTGGGTGAAGAACAGTCCTTCTGTGCTTTCGCGTATCAAGACAAAGTCGATCTCTTTTCCGGGAGGCAGCGCCAAGGGGGTCATTTGTCCACTGCTTACCTTTACTGGTCGTACACCAGCGAAAAGTCCCAGTTGCTTTCGCAGATCGATTTGCGGTGAAATCTCGGTTCCGTCAGGGTATCGAACATCTGGCAAGCCCATTGCAGACAGCAGAATCGCGTCAGCGCTGCGTGCAGTTTCGAGTGATCCAGCCGGAAACGATTCTCCAGTTTTGGCGTAGTGGCCTGCACCTGCCGGCGCGTCTGTAAACGCCAGTTCGTAGGTGCGGTTGCCGAGCGAGAGGTGGTGCAGAATTTCAAGCGTAGGGGCCATAATTTCAGGGCCGATCCCATCCCCGTGGAACACTGCGACATCGTAAGTCTTTTTCATTTTGGCCCGCTTCCTTCCCGTTTCGCATTCATAGCGCGATAGCAGCTTCCACTACAGTCCGTTGACAACGCATTCTTTAATGTATACGCAAATAAATGCAACAATAAACGCAAAGTTGTTTGGGAGGACTTGGAAATGAAACGAAAACTAGGGCGGTTGGTGGCCGCAGCGGTGTTGGCGACCGGTATTACTGGGACGGCGTCTGCGCAGGATTACCCCTATCGTGATATCACCACAGCTGTGGTCTGGGGGGCCGGTGGCGGGACGGACACAATCAACCGTATGATCATGGCTGAGATGGAAAAACACCTTCCGGTCTCGATCAATGTGATCAATCAAACAGGTGGTGTCGCGGGTTCCAACGGTATGGTCTACGTCATGAACCAACCAGACGATGGCTACACATTGGTTGGCCTGTCAGAGTCTAACGTCACCGCTGCCGTGCAGGGTGGTTGGGATAAGAAATTTGATTTTTGGTACCCGTTTATCGTTGGCGGATCACCTGATCTGATCTCGGTCCCGGCAGACAGCCCTTACAATACTCTGGAAGAACTGGTCGACGCTGCGAAAGCTGCTCCTGGGACTATTCCGGCTGCGGCTTCCGGCGCAGGTTCGATCCACCACTTGAACCTTCTGGCCATCGAAAAAGGATCCGGTGCAGAATTCAAGTTTGTTCCATACAAAGGCTCAGCGCCAGGGCAGGAAGCAGCGATAGCGGGTGAAGTTGCGTTGGTTGTGACTTCTCTAGCTGAACAGGCCGCGTTGATCGAAGGCGGTCAACTTAAACCGCTTGCGATGTTGACGCCCGAAGATGCGCAGATCGCAGGGGCAACAGTGCCTTCTGCCTTTGGCATTTATGACGGTCTCGATCAGTATTTGCCGCTCAAGCAGGCCATCGGGTTTGCAGTTCACAGTTCAGCCGGGGACGACGTAAAGGCCGCGCTTGGTAATGCCTTCGAGCAAGCGATTGCCTCCGACACCGTCGCTGAATGGGCCACTGCAAACAATTATGATGTCGGTGGTCAACACGGCGAAGAAGCTCAAGAGCTGTTTGCGAACCTCGAAGCTACCTTTGCCTATACCTTGCAAGATCTGGGCGCAGCGACCGTAGATCCGGCATCGCTGGGTATCGAGAAGCCATAATCCTATCACTTTTTCAAGGGCGCGCCTGATCGCGCCCTTTCTGACAAGAGGCAGGCAATGGACAAACCTGACGATACACTGATCATGCGGGCGCGCGATTTCTGGGCATCGATTGGTCTGATAACAATTTCCACTTTTTTCCTTTGGAAGACGTCGGACATCCCGCTTTGGGGTGAAAACCGCGCAGGTGTAAATGGGTCTGATTGGTACAACTCGGCAGCAATTGTACCGCTGTTCATCTTCGGTGGATTGCTTGTCTTGTCCTTCGTGTTGCTGGCGATTTCGATCCGTTCAGGAGGAGCCCAACACGCGCTCAGTGCTTTAGGGGTCGGATGGGATAAGTCGGAAGCCTATCGAGCTTCAACCATAGGCCTGATTCTTCTTGCATATGTCGTCGGGCTGGTTCCCAGAGTGGACTTCATTCTGTGCTCTGGGTTGCTGATCACGGCTTTGACTTACGGTTACTACGGGGGTCATGCGCGGCGTGCTTTGGTGGCTTGTATAGCAGTTGTCGTCGCCGGTTTGTTTGCGTTCGCCGTGTTTCCTGCTCAGGCGGATTGGAATGCACACGCTGATGATTGGTTCACACTGGCCTTGTGGGTGGCGTTAACACTAGTGGTATTGACCAAAGCGGCTTCAGAGCGCGTTTTGCGGTTCGTTCCATTGGTAGCAATACTTGCCCCGCTCATCCTCGTTTGTGCGATGGCCTTTGTTTTCCGGCAGAACGTGCCCGCGCGCGGCGGGCTGATCTTCAAGCAAATCGAATACCACTACTACGTGACGCTTCGTCCGCTGTGGAAAGACTGACCGGATGGACTTTATCCTTTCGCAACTGGCTGGGTTTGGGACCGCATTCGTGGGCCTGGCAGTAGACCCGCTGACCTATCTGTATCTGATCGCTTCCGTGTTCCTGGGCATCACGTTCGGCGCATTACCCGGCCTTACGGCAACCCTGGCTGTGACGATCCTGACGGGTTTCTTCGGCAACAAAATCCCGCTCGACTATTCGCTCATCGCTTTGCTCGGGGCTTATGTCGGCGCGATTTACGGCGGCTCTTATCCGTCTATTTTGCTGAACATTCCGGGCACGGCAGCCAGCGCGGCGACTGCCATGGATGGCTACCCTCTGGCCAAAGCGGGTCGAGGGGGCGAAGCACTTGGGCTGACCACGACGGCCAGCTTCATTGGCACAGTTATCGGGACCATCACGCTTTTGATTTTCGTGTGGGCTCTGCTCTTGGTTTCAAAGAACATCGCAAGCCCGGAGAAAGCATTGCTGGCCCTGTTCGGCATTCTGCTTTCTGGCACTTTGATGAGCGAAGACCTGGTGATTAAGGGATGGATCGCCGGTTTGATCGGGCTTGCGATGTCCATGGTGGGCCTCGACCCTCTGTTGTCTGAGCCGCGCTATACTTTCGGCTGGTCCTATCTGATGAGCGGGTTTCAGGTCGTGCCAGTTTTGATGGGGGCCTTTGCCATTCCCCAAATCATTGACGGTTTGAGGCACGTTGAGGCCGGGAAAGTTCTGGCCCTGAAAGGTCGCATTTTTCCGAACCTTCGCTCTATTCGGCTCTACCTGCGTACCATTGGCCGGTCAGGGGTGATTGGGACTGGAGTAGGAGCGCTTCCTGGCGTCGGCGAAGATGTCGCCGGTTGGGTCAGCTACGGTGTTGGCAAGACCGTTTCTGCCGAGGGCGACAAGTTTGGAAAAGGGTCATTGGAAGGTCTGCTGTGCTCTGAAACAGCAAATAACGCCTGCATTGGGGGCGCGCTGATCCCGCTTTTGGTTTTGGGCATTCCCGGTTCACCACCCGCCGCGGCTTTGATGGGGGCTTTCAAGATCAACAACGTGATCCCAGGTCCGACGATAGACCCCGAGATCATTCTGCGCGTGGTTGCAATTTTGGTGCTGGCCTCCCTGACAATGTTCTTAATGGGCATGTTCACTGCTCGGGTCTTTATCAAAATACTCGCCATCCCGCAGACCATCTTCTTGCCCGTCGTTATGGTTCTGACAACCATTGGGTCTTTCAGCGTTGGTGGTGGCATCAATGATCTTTATCTGATGCTTGGCGTCGGCGCGGTTGCCTATTTCATGAACCTGATGAAGTACCCAATCGCGCCGTTGGTGATAGGCGTTATTCTGGGTAGCCTGTTTGACGAAACCTTCCGTCGGTCGCTGTTCCTGTCGGATGGGGATCTTTCGGTCTTCTTTTCTCGGCCTGGTGCGGCCATTCTGCTGGTGCTCAACATTGGTCTGATCCTCAGCCAACTGCCCGTCGCGAAACGGGCTTTCTCACGCCTAAAAGGAATTTCAGTCTGATGTTTGCGGTTACTGTCACCTTCACTCTCAAGCCCGGTAATAGAGATATCTTCTTGCCACTTATGGTCGAAAACGCTTCAACTTCTTTGCGTGAAGAAATCGGATGCCGGCAGTTTGACGTATGTCTCGGCGACGATCCTGAGACAGTTTTTCTCTATGAGGTTTATGATGACAGCGTGGCGTTCTCTGCCCACCTAGAAAGCGCGCATTTTCAGTCCTTTGATACGGCAGTGGCTGATATGATCGCCACCAAGGTAGTTCACCAATACTCCGAGGTCATCCGATGAACGATTGGGAAATCCATGCCGTGAAATACGCGGACCGCAACGCCCGGACGCGAGCTGATAGTTTCATCATCGATGATAATCACGACGCTCCCCATGCGATGGACTATTTCGTTTGGGTGCTCAAACGCGGCAACAAAGTCATTCTGGTCGATACTGGCTACGACTCCGATGAGGCTGCCGCTCGTGGTCGTCCCATCGCGATGGATCCTCGCGAAGCTCTGCGGCCTCTAGGCATCGCGCCGGAAGCGGTGACTGAGGTCATCGTGACCCACCTTCATTATGACCACGCAGGGGGGCTGCATATGTTCCCTAACGCGAAGTTGCACATGCAGTCGGCGGAAATGGCCTTCGCTACAGGTCCCTGCATATGCCACGATCACCTGCGTGCTCCTTTCACGGCTGGCCATGTCTGCGAGGTCGTAAAGCGTCTCTATTCAGGCAAGGTGGTGTTCTACGATGGAGAAGCCGAGATTGCAGATGGGGTCACGGTGCACTGCATCGGTGGGCATTCGCGCGGGTTGCAATGCGTGCGCATAAGAACGGCGGCCGGGTGGATGGTACTCGCCTCTGATGCCTCGCATTATTATGAGAATTTCATGGCGCGCAAAGCTTTTCCTATCGTCGTCGACCTGCAAGACATGATGGATGGTTTCGAGACACTTGAGAGGTTGGCCTCGCATCCTAGGCTTATCGTGCCCGGCCATGATCCACTTGTGCGTGAGGTATTTCCCGTAGGCGCGGCACCGCATATCCATAGGCTGGATCCAGGGCCGACGCGGGACATTGAACTATGAAAATCGGTGTCATAGCGGACGACTTTACTGGTGCGAGCGATATCGCGAACACCTTGGCGAAGGGCGTTGAGCCGGAAGGTGGGTTACGAACGGCTCAATTTCCGGGTATTCCGATGACCCCAGCCAACGAAGAGATCGAGGCGGGCGTCATCTCGCTCAAGAGCCGCACTGCACCGGTCAAGGAAGCCGTTGCAGACAGTTTGAGTGCCTTGAGGTGGCTCGTGGACCAAGGATGCCAGCAGTTCATTTTCAAATATTGCTCGACATTCGATTCCACGATGGAAGGAAATATCGGCCCCGTTGCGGAAGCGCTGGCCAACGAACTGGGCGCGCAAAAAGTGATTTTCTGCCCGGCCTTTCCGACAACGGGACGCACGGTCTATCACGATCATCTTTTTGTGCTCGGCAGGCTGTTGAACGAGTCCGGGATGGAAAATCACCCTCTTACTCCGATGACGGATGCCAACATTAGGCGTTGGTTGCAGCATCAGACCCAAGAAGCGGTTGGGTCGGTGTCAATTGACGCCGTGAAGCAGGGACCAGAGGCGATTTCTGATGCGTTGCGGAACGCAGACGGGCGCTTTGTGATCGGTGATGCGATTTCGGATGAAGATTTGTTGGCCTGGGGCGAAGCTCTAAAGGATGCCAAGCTCATTACTGGGGGGTCGGGTATAGCGCTGGGTCTACCAAGAAACTTCCTGAGAGAGGCTTCATCCAAAAGTGTTGGCATTGCGTTCACTGGTATCGCAGGGCCCGCCGCTATCCTTGCAGGGTCTTGTTCAGGTGCGACACGCGGGCAGATCGATGTTCATGCGGAATCCAATCCGACGTTCGCCATTGATGTTCCAGGTGTCATGTCCGGGGATGTGACCACGCAAACGCTTCTGGATTTCTTTGAAACGCATCCGGGTCAGGCGCCGCTCGCGTATTCATCAGGAAGCCCGGATGATGTGCGCGCGATCCAAAGTCAATTCGGTCAGGAAGCTGTGGCGGAAAAGCTGGACAATCTCTTTGCTGAAACTGCCCGGGAACTTGTCCAAACGGGCTATAAGCGCCTTGTCGTTGCCGGAGGGGAGACGTCGGGAGCTGTCGCCAAGGTCGTATCTGAGGCACTGGGGTCTCCTGCCATGTCAATTGGTCCAGAGATCGACCCGGGCGTGCCAGTCTTGAGCGTTGGAAAAACTGAACCCATTGCGCTGGCTCTAAAGTCTGGAAACTTCGGCGCTCCGGATTTTTTCGCCAAGGCCCTCAGAATGATGGAGGTCGGTAAATGAGTTCTGAAGAACTGGCGCTGCGACAGCAGATGTCGGAACTGTGCGCCTCGCTGTTTGCGCGTGGCTTTTCCGTCGGCACTGCGGGCAATGTCTCTGCCCGGCTGCATAACGGAATCCTTATGACACCTACCAACTCGACTTTGGGGAATATCGATCCCGAGCGCATCGCCAAGATTGACTTGGATGGCAACCACGTCTCCGGGGACAAGCCGACCAAGGAAGTCTTTCTGCATCAAGCCTTCTATGAGACAAGACCAGAAGCGGGCGCCGTGGTTCATCTGCATTCGACCTGGGCCACCGCACTGTCGTGTCTGGAAGACACCGATCCAGACGACTGTATTCCACCGCTTACACCATACGTGGTCATGCGCGTCGGCACGGTCAAACTGGTTCCATACGTCAAGCCGGGTGATCCGAAATCCGGTGATCTGATCCGCGAACTGGGTGGGAAATTTAGTGCGGTTCTGTTGGCCAATCACGGACCTGTCGTATCTGGAAAGGACCTCTTCTCGGCGGTCTGTGCAGCTGAAGAGTTGGAAGAAACAGCCAAGTTATTCTTGGCACTGCGAGGTATGCCAACCCGGATGTTGGATGTAGCTCAAGTCGCAGAACTCAAAGATACTTTCGGAGGGATGTAATCGGTCACCCTGGGGGTGTGTGCAAAATTTTGGGAAAATCGTGCAAAATTATGCGCAAACGTCGCGCAAATTTATAGGCGAGCACACTTGAATTTCATGAATGAAATCAATGACTGGAACGCAGCGTTATGCGCAGACCTACAAGCAATTTATAGGCGCGCGCACAGTACTTCGCGCACCTAATAAGTTTGCGTATTTTGCCAATAGTTCATCATCTTCATGTCTGCCATCGCCCTCGCGACAAAGCTTTTGTTTCGGTAAACCGCGCAATACGTCAAAGTTCACCGACTACTCGACCAGGGAAATTTCGTGGTTGCTTTTAGCCATGTAAAACAAGACGAGGGCGATTGGGCCGTCTTTGACTTGTTCCGGCTGAAGCGTGGAAAGATCGACGAACATTCGATGTTCAAGAACAGATCGGCCCGAAAGAGACCTGGAACAACTTTGGCAAATTCTAGGGGAGTAGAGTGTAACAGCTTATCTGGCGTAGGCCGATGATGATTTCTTTCTCAGGCAAAGGCGCGTTGATGTCGGGTCAACATTCCAGAAATCGAATGGTTGTCTTTGACTGAACCAGCGCGATAGTCTGATTGCATCTAAGGATTGGCGGAACATGTGTGGAGCTTTGAATGAACAGGTTGGTGTTATCAGCAATGGCATTGATCTCCACTGGCGCGGTGTGGGCCGCCGGTATGGAACGGTGGGGTGAATCCGGCGACTGGACAATCCTTATTGATGCCGAAAAGGGCAATGGCTGTCTTGCGTGGAAGCCCTTTGAAAATGACATGACCGTTGAAATCGGCGCAGCACCTAATCAGGACGGCGGCTTTTTTGCCGCTTTTAATCCGGCCTGGGTGCAAATCGAAGAAGGTGCGACCGGGATCGTACAGTTCGATTTTGGTGATGCGAGATTCGAAGGCGAAGCGGTGGGTGTCTACAAGAATGGCGTGCCCGGTGGTTACGCCTTTTTCGACAACCCGGCATTTGTAACCGAGTTTGGAAAACGCCAAAGCGTCACGATTATTGGCGAAAGCGGGACCGAGGTTGAACTCGATCTCAGCGGGTCTGCCAAAGCCATTGAGGCCGTTCTGACGTGTCAGGCCGAACAGCCGGAACCACTAAAGAACTAGGTCGCGTCAGATCACTGCAATTGGTTGATATCAGGCACGCAGGGTTGCCTCTCGACAGGCATAGCATCGGCGCCGTCTGGAGCTTTGTTTCTGGACCCGCCTACATCCAGCTTGAACTTTGGCGACGAAAGTTGGCCAGTCACATCAAAGGGCCAAGCGCTTCTGGATAAGGGTTTGCCAACGCGCCGCGGCTCAGCTCTGATCGCAATGCTGTCGTTCAGCCAGTCCACTTGTCCTCTGGCCACTAATTGAACCGATCCCGTTTCAATGACGATAGAGTTTGAACTGACTCGCCCGGCTTGGATATTAACCGGGGCAACCACGCAAGTGATGTCGGTGTAGCCTTGTCTGAACTCCTCTGAAAACAGCCAGGGGAAAATGCCCAGCCCTGCCAGTTCCAATAGGCTGGTGCTGATATAGCCCTGCGACATCGACAAAGACGCGTTGCCGCGCATCGAGTTGATGAAGGCTTTGCCAGAGCTGGTGCTGCCAGAAACGTTGAACTCTCCGCTCAAACGGCCATAGGCATCAATACCAATTCCCAATTCATCAAGGATCTCACCGAATTCCCATCCCGAGGTTGATCCCGACAATGAAAGCCAATCGGGTGAATCAATCAGGTCCATGACCGCCCGAAGGCTGAAGTTTCCGCCACCGTAAGCCATCTGAAGGGGGCCAAAATCCACGATTCCTTCTTTTGCTGACAATTGGCTTGCAACAGACGTTACACCTTGCTGGCCTACAATCTCTTTGAATTCGATCTGTACCTCGACGTCAGCTTCTCGTAGCACGCGCTGCACATCCAGAAGATCGGCAGGTTTCCCTTTTTCCTTTGGCAATACCAAGGGCTGCACGTCTGTCTCCTTCGGTAAAACTAAAGGTTGCACTTCGGCTTCAGGTTCTTTTGACGTCTCCCCTACCAGACTTTTCAGTTGGTTCAGCACGGCAGTCAAGTTCTTCAGGTCGTTGAGATCGAGCTTTTCGCTCGTGATGTTGCCCCGAACAACAGAAGTGCCCTCGGGGAAATTTGCGTTCAAAGTCGCAAGGAGATGCGAAGACCCGGCTTCGAACTGGATTGCGGCATCAAAGTCCTCGCCCTGTTTGGAGGTTTCAGCATCGATAGCTAGTGCCCCGAGCTCGACAGGTTGTAGATTAACTGCTGTCAGAAACTCGACGCTGTCGTCGACATCCAATTCCACATCAAAATCGAGACCGGCCAGCCCTTTTAGCTCGTTTACGGATAGTGCAAGATCAAGCGCCCAGAGATCGGTGTCGTAAGTGGTCGCGTTAAATCTGTTGAGAGAAACCGGCCCGCCCGCATTGGATACGTTGAAGTCGGCTTTGATGCCGCCGAACTGGTCAACGTAGTCTTTATCGAGGTTGGGCAAAATCAACTTGGCGGGCCCGTTTAGCTCCCCATCGAAAGTCACGTCCTGAAGCTGAAGCAGATCGAGGATTTCACCTTCGGCTTTCAGGACAGGCTCTTCAATTGGACCGGCTTGTAGCGCAATGCCCAGCATGGCGAGCCGTCCGTCTGGCATGCGGCGAATACTTTCGATTGAGGCTGGGCCGATTACGTCCAGCCCTTGGTCAAATGCATTGGTTTGGAACAGCAACTTCTCGAATTCGAAGGAAGCCAGGGATCCGACCATATGCATTTCAAAGCCAGTGAATTTGAGTTCCTGGATATTTTTTGCTGCTGGCGGAGGCTGCCCTTCGGGATGAAGTCGCGCATTGAAAAGCAGATCAACGCCTTGAGCGGTGTAGAGGTCATCTATTGAACCTTCAGCTTCAAGTTTTTGCCCACCCTCCAGGCTTACAGTTGTTGTAAACGCCTCGATCTTCAGAGCGTCCTGAGACACGAGTTCTGCTTGCAGCTGACCATTGCCTTCTAAAACGCGTTCCAATCCTATGACATCTAGAAAGTCACCGAATTCTCCGGTGTCCATCTCCAATACAGCCCGATAGCCGCCCCCTTCGTCTGCCGATAAGGGCTCGCCATCGTAGCTGACGGTTATTTCTCCGAAATTGGCCCGTGTTGTAAACGGTGCGTCATGGGGGTAGTCGCCTTCGATTTCGAAGCCTTGACCGTTGACGGAGCCGGAACCAGCGACCTTTGTTCTTTGTCCATTATCTACTTGTTCAAGCGCGAGTGACTGAAGGTCAAACACAAACGAGAAGCCCGAGACCTTGTCGTCGATGTTTAACCCGATTGACGTGAAGCTGACGTTCTTGTCGCTCAGGAAGTTCAGGATTCCGCTGCCTTCTGTGTCGTTCTCATTGGTACTATCAGCGCTAGCGACATCTTTTGGACCATCCGCTGATACAGTTTCCTCGGACACTGGTTTGGGTGTTGGCCTGTCTTTTCGCCAGCTTGTGGTGCCGTTTTCGGCAGTAAGAATATTTGCTTGGAGGCCTTCCACGACGAGATTGTCAAAATGCAGACGCCCGTTGGTCAAGGCGATAATATCCAACTCCAGTTCTAACAGGTTCAATTCTACAAGAGGTGACTCCGGCATTGTCAGGCTCGGGATAACCACCTCGCCGACGTAGATGTGACTAACACGCCCAAGCGCTACGCTCACATCATCGTTTACTAGAAGGGGCCGACCAATTTGTTCCGAAAGAACTTTTTCTACAAGGTCGCGCCGCATGTCCGAGAACATCGGAGCCGCAAGCAACAACCAAACAAATGCGACCGTTGTGAAAGCGAGAATTGCGACAAGCCCAATTATTCTAATAAGCCAAACCTTCATGCGCTCCCCTATCGCCGCTTTCGCCGTTCAGTCTTTCACGAGCAGCAATTTAGCCCACCAGCTTGAACGCTCGTTCTGAAACATATTCTGATCAATTGGTTCGTGTCACTAATCGTCTCTGATAACCCCGCCAGTCGCCTTGATCCTTCCCATCAATACACGTTCTCTATTGGTTGAAGCCTCTTCGGAAGTCTGGATTGGTCCAAAAGTCTGAACGTCATCGACCTTCATAGTGAACGCAGCCTTCATGAGGACAGTACCATCAACAACCAGCATTTCCTTCTGCGTCGGCTCGATCCTGATTTGACCAGTTACAACGATGGGTTCGTAGAACGTTGATGGCGTCCATGAAGCGCTTAGGTGCAAACGCACCATCTGGTTCGGAGGTGGAGGTGGTACGTGGCTGCACATTCCACGTTCCGGCACGATATATGCCATTTGGGAACCATCTTCGTCGCGGGGTGCCGGGATCACAAAACCGCCCAACGAAACGATCATGCCGTCGATGTCGATGTTAGCGGCCGTGCCCGCCTTTTCACGTCTTTCCATCACGACCCAGCGTTGGGAAATCAGCCAGTTCGCATCAACGCCTTCCTCAGCAAGGGTTGCTTCGGTCGCCTCGATATCCACTTGAAGCTGGTCCAACAGCTCTGGCGACGACCCGCCTTTTTCTTGCTGCGCGCGCAACCGGACCAATTTTCGAAGCTTGTTAAGCTGTTTGCCCGTCAATTCGACGAATGGATCTTCGTAGTTCTGAGCAGTTTCATCGATCAAGTCAGCCCATTCGATACGTGTAACTTCTGAGTGAACCGGCAAAGCCAAGAAAAATGCGAGAACTGTTGGAACAAGTGTCAGTTTGGCTCGAATTCTCATTTTGAGAAGTTCCCATTTGTAGAGCTAGGGATGCGCGGGGTGCCGAGGTAAATTCACCCCGCGCGACACTCAATCGAGTGTATTCTTGTAGATCAAACCATCTTTCATGATCAGGTCGATGTTGTTGGTGTAGTCGACCAGGATCTCGGCATCCTCGACCGGGTTTCCCTCGACCAGCAGCAGATCGGCGTACGCGCCCTGTTCGATCACGCCCAGCGGACCTGCTTGATAGGGGTTGAGTTTTCCTGACAGTGCCAGAAGTGCGGCCGATTTTGACGTGGCTTGTTGCAGGATTTCGTACGAAGTCCACGCCTCCAGCCGGTATTTGAACTCATCATTCTGCTTGGTCAGAGCCACCGGGTCGCCGATGATATCGGTCGAGAATGCGACGTTTTCGATATCGTATTCTTTCAACAGTTTCATCTGATTGCGCGCACCGGCCTGAACATCAAGGAATTTGGGAGCTGCCGCAGGGCCAAGCGCCTTCTTGACAACTTCCTCATCAAGCCCAAGCAGAGAATAGAGCGGGACAATCCAGGCGCCAGACTCCTTGATGGCCTGCGCCGATACTTCAGTCATCAGTTGCCCATGTTCTATGCTGATGACGCCCGCTTCCAGTGACCGCAGGATCGAGTCGTCGTTATAGGCGTGGACCATGACATAGGTCCCCCAATCAGCCGCCGCGCGAACCGAAGCCTCTAACTCTTCTGGCAATCCTTGAACGGTGTGCAACGGATCAACCGAAGATGACACACCACCGCCTGCCATTACCTTGATCTGCACCGCGCCCATGCGCAGTGCTTCTCGCGTTGCCCGCAGTACTTCGGGCACGCCATCGGCCAGGAACTCGACGTGCTGGTTAAAGAAAGACGGCTGCGCCCCCATGAAGTTCGGGTGGGGTTCGGTGTAGACCCGGTGCTCGCCATGTCCGGAAGTCTGCGAAATGACTGGCCCTGATGCATAAATCCTTGGCCCCACGGCCTTACCGCGGTCTATAGCTTTTTGCAGACCAATTGCCGGGCCGCCCGCGTCCCGAACGGTTGTGAACCCACGCAGCAGCATTTTCTCGGCTTCAATTGTGGAAACCGCGCCCCAGTACATCCAGTCAAAGTTGTCCCTCAAATCTGCGACGGGCTCGGTGATTGCCATATGCACGTGAGCATCGATCAAGCCCGGCATCAGTGTTCGACCTCCGCCGTCAATGATCTGAGCATTGGCGACGACCAACGGTTCTGACGACACTTCTGCGATCAGGTTGTCCACGACCAGAACGTTTGCGTTCTCAAGTCGCTGTTCATCGACACCGTTAAAAACGTGCACATTGGTAAATAGTATTGGAAAGCTCTCTTCCTGCGCCAAACCTTGGCCCGCGATTGCCAGGCTTGCAGAAAAGGCTGTCGTGGCCACCAGGTGTTTGAGTTTCGGCGTCATCGAAGTTCTCCAAATGCGAATCACAGATGTATATTTCTGAATGTGATTTTAGAGTGATCGCCGAATATTGCCTGACAGTATGGCAGATTTCGCCAAACTGATTTGGCATTCTGCAAGCTTTTGGCGCCTTTTTGTGTGTTTACTGTCTTTCTGTTGTTACCTTCATGATATTCGAGGGCGACATGGACGCATTTGACCAAAACACAAAGAAGGCCTTGCCGTTGGTTCGGGCATCGGTTGCTGCACCCGTGGTAGCTGCTTTACGTGGTGCCGGTGTTGAACCAGCTTTTGTTCTGGACCCTCTGGGCGTGAGCGAAGTTCAGGTGATGGATCGCCAGAATTTCCTGCCACACGAGACGATTTATAAAATCCATCAGGCCGCTGCTGATGCAACAGCACCGAACTTCTGCGCGCAAGTTGGTCAATCAATTGACCTTGTTCGGTTTTTACCTCTTGGTGACATGTTGGCCGAGGCGTTGACGCTGGGCGACTTCTTTACGCGCTACGCTCAAGCAGTCTCGAAAGAATCCAACGCGGTCACGCAATCGCTGCTTGTGGAAGGCGAGCACGCTTATTTCAGTGCTAAACGGAATTTCAACATTTCGGTTTCCCCCGGACAGACCGACGCATTTCTGGCGAGCATTTGGATATCACTACTGCACCGGGTTATGGATTTCAGGTGGGATCCGAGCCAAATCATTTTACGGGTAAGCGAACCAGACGTGCTACCTAGGCACTTTCATGGTGTTCAAGCCATCAAGTGCAGCCCACAGGGATTTTCGATCCGGTTTCCCTCAATCTGGCTGAGCCATCAGTTGCTATCGGAAACATTGGAAAACCCGTCAGACCTGACAGGCGCTACCCCCGAGCAGCATGCGCCTCAAGATTTCTTAACCGGGCTTCAGGGCCTAATCCGAATTCATCTTGGCGAGCCAGGATTTGGTGTAAACGAACTGGCGCGCCTATGCGGTTTCCACCGGGAGACATTGAACAATCGGCTGGTCCCTTACGGGCAATCGGCCTCTCAGGTCATATCTGGCGTCAAACTGGAAGAAGCAAAGAAGCTGCTGGGTCCAGCAGGAAAGTCCGTTAGTGAGACCGCACTGCGGCTTGGCTACGCAGACCCCACTGCGTTTTCGAGGGCCTTCCAAAAATGGTCAGGAATGTCGCCGTCAGCTTATAGGAATTTGGTGAAGGCGCGGGCCTGACCATCTCGGTGCCAATGTTGATCGAGGTTTTTGTGCTCACCACAAGATTGCACCAATTAGTGGTTTTAAATGCTCGGCAGGAAGATCGCTGTACTAATCCCAAGTAATTGTCAGTGACCTTGCATCCTTCTTGTTGGGCTTGAATTTCGTTCATCGAAGTACACTTTTGATTGGAAAATAACGATTTTATTTGAGTGGTTTGCACGACGCCGTCGACATCCCAACGTTCTGTTCTTTGATCATGCCTGCGACCTGCGGTTCCGTGAAATAGCTCTTTCGCATCCGTTTGATTCTTCAAAAGGTTGAGCAAACTCTACATTAGAACGAGGGACGATTAGGGTGGCAGATCACCAGGGGCGCAGCTTTGCTGCGGCTGACTTGTCATGCCGTCAGCAGCGAAGGGCATTGAACGAGTATCCAAGCGAATTGGCTCCCTTTCCCGCCCAATATTTTACCATGGCTACATTCGCTTGAATGTTTAGGGCTCAGCCGTCAGCCTTTTGGCTCCCAACCAGCGTCTTTCATTGCCCGCCCGAGTTCCTCGCCGTGTTTGGGATCAGCGAACAGTCTTTGAAAAAGCAAATCAACGCGACTTTCGGGCCATTCGCGCGAAAGTTTTTTTGACAGGGTCTGCGCTTCGGTGACGTTGCCCAGCATCTGATGTGCCGCCATCAAGTAAGCGACCGAGACGGGCCCAACCGGGCCTCCTTTTTCGGCCACGTGTTCGAAGGTGGATACTGTGCCTTTGTAATCCTTGAGGTGGAACTTTGCAGACCCCATCGCATTTTGAAACACGTATCCCCTCTCTAGATCGATTTTCGAGAGCGCCTCTTTGCTGATGGAAACAACGTGCTCAAATGAGCCCGAATAGAGAAGGATCAGCGAGACGAATTCCAGCACGTGCACATCATTCGGGGCCAAGCGGCGCGCTCTCTCCGCGAAGTCCGTGGCTTCTGGCCAATTGCCTTTGGCGAATTCAACCCACGCCTTGGCAGCTTGGCTCCAACCTGTTTCAGGTGCCTGCTCGAGCGCCATTAGGGCCTGACTGTCTGCGTAGGCAAGCATGTCGCGGGTCAGGTCCGGATCCGGTGTAACCACTGCCATTGTCGCGGCGACCTGGGCAGCTCCGGCATATCCGCCGAAATAACTGGGGTCATTCTTGATTGCACCTTCGAACATGATCAAAGCGGCATTTAGCCGTGCGGGCTCTAGGGCAGGAAAAATCAGATCCCGTCCTGAATTGGCGAGGTTTACAGCTTCAAGCCGCATTGGGGATGCATCGAAAATGGCGCTGCGCTCATCTGGGCTAAGGCCATCCACCATTGATTGACCCGGCGCGTCCCTTTTGGGCGATGTCAGCATAAGTACCCCAGCGAACCCGACTAGAACGACAATCCCTGCTGCGCCAATGGCCGGACGATGCCATGCGCGGGCCTTGATATGCGGCGCCACTGGATTGTCAGGCATGCCCCCGCTGGGTACCCTTACTGTTATCTGAGGCGCATACCCCCCCTTGGGTAAGTCGAACAGTGTGTTCTCATTCCGGCCAGCGTCGGCATAGTACTCTGACAGCTTGCGCCTCAGGCGACCGGCGTCCACGCGTACAACGTTTTCACGGCGCGCCATCTCGGACATCGTTCCCCCATACACATCCATAGCGATGGTCTTCGCCCGGATATCATCGGCTCTGCCCCTCAGAGACTCTTCGACCACATAGATCAGGAAGTCCTGTAGTCGCTGCGAACCCGCAAAGGTGGAAGACTTGACAAGTCGCTGCAGCGCCGCCCGCACATCTTTGGCGTCCGGCGTCTGGTCCTTATTCACAGTCGGTGATGTATTTCCAGATATCTTCATGATTACAGAAGGTTAGACCTATGATTAAACCGTATTATGCCCCGATAAACCTTTTGTGAGAAGAAAATTCCGCGAACAGTTTGGGAACCATGTCGATCCAACAAACGAGCGTCAGAATTGAAAGGCTGTTCTCTTGATTCAGAATTTCCCGACCACCGATCCGCCATTGCGGATCTTCGGCGCGTGGATGCGGTGTTCGATGAGATTTGCCGTGACTACCAGCTTTTGTGTGCGGAGCATCTGTCAATGAATTCTGAACCTGGAAGTCGGTCATATCAGATTACTTGCGATATCCGCGAAACCCTAAGCGGTCTTCGGGGTGAAATCGCTCAGGCGCTTCGGCGCGCAGGAAAGATGTAATTCAAAAATGGGGAAGGGATACCGATGAAATCACTGTTGCAACATGCTTCGGTCATGGTGCTAATGGCTGGCGCCAGTTTGGCTCAGGACATGCCGCCCATCATTCATGATGGAGAGTTTCAGTTTCTTCGCGCGCAGTTCGGCGAAGAATGGGACGCTCAGGATGCGGAAATTGAAGCAAAACTTGCCGAGATCCGCGAAGCCAAAGGCGGGCAGCCCCCCAATTTTCTATATATTTTGATTGACGATGTAAGCTTTGGTCAGATGGGCAACCGTACGATGAACTACGTTACCGGTTTCGATACGCCCAACATCAACGACTTTGCCACGGAAGGTATGTCCTTGATGAGAATGTATACCGAGCCATCCTGCACTCCGACACGAACGGCCATGTTGACCGGTCGTCATCCCGTGCGTGCGGGCGTGGAAGAGGTCAAAGTCGCGCTGGTCGGCGAGGGGCTTGCGGCTGAAGAGGTTACCATCGCTGAAATTCTGAAAGAAAAAGGATACAACACGTCGCATGTCGGGAAGTGGCATCAGGGCGACATCGAGGAAGCTTATCCGCATAATCAGGGTTTTGACTGGGCGGCATTTCCGTTGCATCAGCAGGTCCAGCTTAGCCTGATGACACGGGATGCAATGGTGGCCAACAATATGCTCGGCTTTCATCCGTCGGGGCAGTCCAACCAGTTCCAGTTGGATCAGCGTTTCAAGCCATACGGCCTTGTAACTGGGGTTGAAGGCCAGGCCGGTGGGATTGCTCGGGAAGTCGACATGGCGCCCGGCGAGGAATGGACGCAGGCGAAATATGAAGAAATGAACCTGCGCTACCAGCGTCAGGCATTGGAGCAGTTAGAGCAGTTGGCCGCGCAGGATTCCCCGTTCTTTATGCAATACTGGCCGCTTTACCCGCTGAATTTTGCTTATCCTGATCAAGCCGTTTCAAGAAATGGTGGGTTCCATGCTGACAAGTTGCAGGTTTTGGATGGTTGGATCGGCGAAGTCTTGGACAAACTGGATGAAACGGGTGAGGCGGACAACACCGTTGTCATGATCATGGCTGACAATGGCTTGATGTATCATTACGAGGGTACTTCGGGACTGAACCAGTTGATCTATCGCGGGGGCAAGACCCAACACCTCGAAGGTGGTGTGCGCACGGATGCGTTCATCCGGTGGCCCGGTGCAATTAAGCCGGGCAGCGCGGCGGGCGACATCGTGCATGTCTCGGATCTGTTCACAACCTTCGCGCGCATTGCAGGTGCGACTGACCAAATTCCGCGCGACCGTGTGATTGACGGGATCGACCAGACCGCGCTGTTGCTTGAAGGCGAAGGCAATTCCCGCCGCGACTATGTTTATGTTTACGAAGGGCCGGTATTGCGCTCGGTGGTCAAGCAAGAGTTCAAGATGCATCTGGCTGCCCCCGGTCAACCCGGCGCTGCAGCGCCTGTGTTCAACGTTTACCGCGATCCACGGGAAGAGCATCCGCTTGTCGGGTATTCGTTGTGGTCGGGGGCGTCTTTCCAGGACATGGTAAAGCGTCATCAGAAAACCATTGCCGAACATCCGCATCTGCCGCTTGGAAAAGGCATCCCCTATGAAGGGATCGAGAACCTGCGTCCCGAGAGCGAATTGACCCGAGAGATTTTCGCTAGCTGGCAGTGACAAACGTAGGGCGGTGGCACACTGGCCGCCGCCGGCTCGATCGCCCACAACCGTGTGGTTTAGATGATTGCTCGCCGCTTGGAGGCAGGATCTCGGCCAGAATAGACTTCAAGGCACTCAGCTTCTGGAAAGCGGGCACTTGGTCGGTTGGTTATCATCCTCAGGGAGGCAAAACTCACGGCCCCGGTGTTGCCGTTTGCGAAGCGGCAATGATCGGGTGCGCTTCTGATTGCCCGACAATCTGGGCACCAGAGTCGAACAGCGGTTTGAAAGTTAAGAGCGGCTAAATTCCAAGGAAACTTCCATGCAACATCTGCAATTACTCGTTGCCGTGGCGCTTGCGACGGCCCTAGTCGCAACACCTGCGCCTGCTCGCGCTCAATCTTTGCCCCCACTGGGACAGGATGAGAGGGGGTGGCGACACGCGGCTTCGGTCTTCCTGTTTGCACCCCTGCGTACCACCGGGACATCCACTGTTGCGGGGCAATCAGTAGAGCTTGATCTGGATATCGGAGACGTGCTCGACGTGCTCGAGTTCGCGGCTTCAGGCCGGTATGAGGCATGGAATGGGAACTTTGGGATCATAGTTGACACCAACTATGTCGGCATAGAGCAGGATACCACATTGCCCAGCCCTTTGGGC
The DNA here is from genome assembly GCF_056534465.1 of Ruegeria sp. D3. Classification (NCBI taxonomy): domain Bacteria; kingdom Pseudomonadati; phylum Pseudomonadota; class Alphaproteobacteria; order Rhodobacterales; family Roseobacteraceae; genus Ruegeria; species Ruegeria sp. D3. The sequence goes on along the minus strand of NZ_JBQFPK010000015.1, from coordinate 60,011 downwards.
GCGAGCCTTGATGTCGATGTACGCCAAAAGTGGTTTAGTGTTCTTGGCGCGTTCCGGGTCATGGACGGCACATATGGTGACAGCAAGAAACGCTATGCAATCGACCTGCAGGGCGGGCTGCGATACAACTCTATTCGCCAGGAAATTAAGCTGACAAACCCAGGTCCGGTAAGCCCACCTGTGTTAGGCGGGGATCAGAATTGGATCGAACCTGTCATTGGCGCACGCGGCATGTGGCGGCTGAACCAAAAATGGACCGGAATTGCATCGGTTGAGCTTGGAGGCTTCGGTACAGGGGGTAACGTCCTCCAAATTAGCGCGAATGTTGGATTCGACTACCAGCCGTGGGAAAACACGGCGCTTACTTTTGGATATCGGTATTTTAGCGTCGACTACAGTGACACGCTGAGTTCCGGAGAATTTGCCTATGACGTCGACCAGCATGGGCCATATTTTGGCATCAAGTATTTCATTCAATAAGCAAGTGCACGATCTTCGCGACTGCGGGGTTTCAGACCTGCGTCCTGGAAACGGTAGGGGCGAAACGTTGTTGCCTACAGCGAAAAAGGCCCCGGCGTTTCCACCGGGGCCTTCATCATGGGAAAGAGCGATGGATTATTCCGCGTCTTCTTTCTTTTCTTTCTTTTCGGGAACGATCTCTTCACCGGTTTCCTGATCGACCACTTTCATCGACAGGCGAACCTTGCCGCGGTCGTCAAAGCCCAGCAACTTGACCTTAACTTCCTGACCTTCTTTCAGAACATCCGACGGATGGTTCAGGCGGCGGTTTTCGATCTGGGACACGTGGACCAGACCGTCGCGCTTGCCAAAGAAGTTCACGAAGGCACCAAAGTCGACGATCTTGACAACTTTACCGGTGTAGATCTGACCTTCTTCCGGCTCGGCCACGATCGAATAGATCATGTCATAGGCCTTCTGGATCGACTCTCCGTCCGGCGAGGCGATCTTGATCACGCCGTCGTCGTTGATGTCGACCTTGGCGCCCGAAACCTCGACGATTTCGCGGATGACCTTACCGCCCGAGCCGATCACTTCGCGGATCTTGTCGGTCGGGATGTTCATGGTTTCGATGCGCGGGGCGTGGACCGAGAATTCGTTGGTCTCGGACAGGGCTTTGCCCATCTCGCCCAGGATGTGCATCCGGCCGTCCTTGGCTTGCGCCAGGGCTTTCTCCATGATCTCGGGCGTGATGCCCGCAACCTTGATGTCCATCTGCAGCGAGGTGATGCCGTTTTCGGTACCCGCAACCTTGAAGTCCATGTCGCCCAGGTGGTCTTCGTCACCCAGAATGTCCGACAGGATGGCATAGTTGCCGTCATCTTCCAGGATCAGGCCCATGGCAACACCAGCAACCGGTGCTTTCAGCGGAACGCCCGCATCCATCATCGACAGCGAGCCGCCGCAGACCGACGCCATCGAGGACGATCCGTTGGATTCGGTGATCTCGGACACGATACGGATCGTGTAGGGGAAGTCGGTCGCCGCAGGCAGAACCGCCTGCAGGGCGCGCCATGCCAGCTTGCCGTGGCCGATCTCACGACGACCGGGGCCACCCACGCGGCCAACTTCACCAACCGAATAGGGGGGGAAGTTGTAGTGCAGCAGGAAGTTCGATTTGAAGTTGCCGTGCAGCGCGTCGATGAACTGCTCGTCATCACCGGTGCCCAGGGTGGTCACGGCCAGCGCCTGCGTTTCACCACGGGTGAACAGGGCGGAACCGTGCGTACGCGGCAGCATCGAGGTTTCGGCCACGATCGAACGGATATCAGTGGTCGAACGACCGTCGATCCGCTTGCCACCTTTAACGACGTCACCGCGCAGGATGCCGGCTTCCAGCTTTTTCATCGCCGAGCCAAGGTTGGCGTCTTCCAGCTGTTCCTCGGTCAGGGCTGCCTTGATGGTTTCGCGGGCAGCAGAGACGGCGGCGGTGCGCTCTTGCTTGTCGGTGATCGCGAAAGCCGCGCGCATCTGCTCTTCACCGGCTGCAGCAACAGCGGCATACAGGTCCGCATAGTCGGGAGCTGCGAATTCAAACGGCTCTTTCGCGGCGTCTTCGGCCAGCGAGATGATCAGGTCGATCACCGGCTGAATCTGCGCGTGCGCAAAGTTCACCGCGCCCAGCATTTCAGCCTCAGAGAGCTCATACGCTTCGGATTCCACCATCATCACGGCGTCTTTGGTCCCGGCGACAACCAGGTCCAGACGCTGTTCAGGGTTCAGGCGCAGGTCCTGCATGTCGTCCACTGTCGGGTTCAGGACATATTCGCCATCCACGAAACCAACGCGGGCACCGGCGATAGGGCCCATGAACGGCGCGCCGGAAATGGTCAGGGCAGCAGACGCCGCGATCATCGCCACGATGTCGGGATCGTTGACCAGATCGTGAGACAGCACGGTGCACATGACCAGAACTTCGTTTTTGAAGCCGTCAACGAACAGCGGGCGGATCGGACGGTCGATCAGACGCGCGGTCAGCGTCTCTTTCTCGGTCGGGCGCGCCTCGCGCTTGAAGAAGCCACCCGGAACTTTACCGGCGGCATAGTATTTCTCTTGGTAGTGTACGGTCAGCGGGAAAAAATCCTGACCGGGTTTTTGGCTCTTGGCAAAGGTCACGTTGGCCATGACGCTGGTTTCGCCCAGCGTGGCAATCACGGTGCCGTCGGCCTGACGGGCAACCTTGCCGGTTTCCAGTGTCAGCGTCTCTTCGCCCCACTGCATAGATTTCGTAGTTACATCAAACATATGCGTATCCTAGAACGGAGCACTCCCGCCCCTGCGGGTCTCCGGTTTGCATGGCGGCCCCATTGCCGCCGACCCCATTTATCTTCCATTCGAGTGCCAGGGTCAGGGCACAACGTCTCAGATACCCGCGCGCATACATGAGATTGGTGCCAAAGGGAAGGGATAAGGCAGCCGAGGGCGTTTGGGGTAACAGCCGTCGTAATTCTTGTTGCCGCTTGCCGTTATCGTGTAGGTCCCGCCCCGTGGACCTGTATAGCATTTGGAGTAGGTTCGCCTGACGACGGGCGTGGGTCGGTGGTATGTCGATATCTTTCGGGTTTGCGTGCCCCACTCGCAGGCGAGGCCGTCGCCATCTCCATCAAGATTATGAGGGTCGGAAACCGGACCACCAGAAGCCAAAAAGAACTTCTGAGCCGCCGCGCCGGTTGGAAAGTCGCTGCAATCATATGTGTCTACGCTGGGCGCGTCGGACCTTGAGTAGATCGTCTTCCCAGCCGTCGATACACTGAATTGACCGTAGTTGCCCAAAGCGCATTGGTTTACCCCGCGCTCGGCCAGTTCTGCTTCGATGATGAGTTTACCGCGGGAGGTGGTTTGCGGCTGAAAGTAGGCACCGCACAATTCTGAAGTCGATGCCTGAGCGATTTTCGAAGACAGAGCCTCGGGTGAGAGCAGGTCAGCGGAGCAGGCAGTTGTTAACATTATGGCAAAATAGAATGAAAGGCGCATTAGAGTCCTCAATTCGGCTAAGTATTTGCCAGCGTTGATCGGAGGCGAATGGTCAAAATGGTTTAAGTCAAATTCAGGATTGAGAGCCTAGCCTACTGAGTGATTTTTGAAAGAGGCGGGGGTAATCGGCTTGCAATAATTGCAGGCTCGCACATTGATTTATTGCGCTAACATTCGTCCGAAAGAATGCATTTTGGGAAATATTGCTTTGCGTGTAGGCTGTTAGCACTGAACCCGCGGTCGAAAAGACGGAACGACGCCAAGGGGGTACGATATTCTTGTCCGTCAGCCGACCGACTACCTTGGCGTTTGCACCTAGCGGACAGAGGGGCTTCGAATGGCTCAAACCAAGAAAATGCTGGATCCCGATCCAAGGATCTATGACTTTGAAACAGAATACGAATTGGGGCAGGACAACGTTCGCCCGTTCGGTCTGGATATACACAATCCGGTCTTTTTGATCTCAAGCATCCTGATCTTTGCGTTCGTCCTGATCGCTCTGGCCAACCAAGAGGCAGCCGCAACGTTTTTTGGGTGGCTCAGGCCATGGCTAACCAGCACGTTTGACTGGTTCCTTGTCTTGTCGGTGGACGCCATAACCTTGTTCTGTCTGGTGTTGATCGTTCTGCCTGTGGGCAGCGTGCGCATTGGCGGGAAGGACGCCAAGCCAGACTATTCCTATGCCGGGTGGATCGCGATGATGTTCGCGGCCGGTATTGGTATCGGCCTGCTGTTTTTTGGCGTGATGGAGCCGGTTTATTACAACTTCGCCGAGGGCGGCAACGCCGTACCGCTGGGCATTGATATCGCTGTGCCGGGAAATGAATACGCAGGCGTTGTGGGTACGATCCACCACTGGGGTCTGGAAGGCTGGGCAGTTTACGCTGCCGTGGGCCTGAGCCTTGCGATCTTTGCCTATAATCTGGACCTGCCGTTGACCCTACGGTCGGCCTTCTACCCGATCCTCGGCGAACGCGTCTGGGGCTGGTGGGGTCACATTATCGACACTCTGGCGGTGTTTGCCACGCTGTTCGGCCTGACCACATCCCTGGGTCTGGGTGCGCAGCAGGTTGCAGCCGGGTTGAATGAGGTGTTCGGCATCGAACCCAGCCCGACCGTCGTTGTCCTGCTGATCATCGGCATCACGCTGATCGCTCTGGGCTCGGTCCTGATGGGCATGGATGCCGGCGTCAAACGGCTGAGTGAGATCAATATGATCATGGCCGTAGGTCTGTTCATCTTTGTGATCGTCGTCACCGGTGTCGGAACCGCCATCGCGCGGTATTTCAACGTCATGGTGGATTACGTGACGCACCTACCGGCCTTGTCCAACCCGTTCGGGCGTGAAGATACCAGTTATTTCCATGGCTGGACGACCTTCTACTGGGCGTGGTGGATCGCGTGGTCTCCGTTCGTGGGCATGTTCATCGCCCGCATCTCCAAGGGTCGCACGGTTCGCGAGTTCATCCTGTGTGCGCTGCTGGCACCTACTGCAGTCTGCGCGCTTTGGATGTCGACCTTTGGCGGAGCGGCCATCGACATGCTGAACGCAGGCGGCGCCGAAGGCGTCCGCGCCACGGTGATCGACAGCTATGCGCCCGAGGGCGCGCTGTTCGGCTTCCTGAAAGAGTTGCCGTTGTATTCGATCGTGGCCCCCATCGCACTGGTTCTGATCGTGGTGTTCTTTGTCACCTCGTCGGACTCGGGCTCGCTGGTGATCGACACGATCACGGCGGGTGGCAAGATGGATGCGCCAGTGATCCAGCGCGTGTTCTGGTGTACGCTTGAAGGTTTGGTGGCGATTGCCCTATTGCTGGGTGGCGGTCTGTCGGCCCTGCAGGGCGCGGCGGTGTCAACCGGTATCCCGTTCACGCTGGTCGTTCTGATGATGTGCTACTGCCTGTGGCTGGCACTGAAATCGGAAAAGGCCAAGATGTAAGACCGGGAGTTGTCAAAAAAGCGAAATGCCCGCCCTTTGGCGGGCATTTTTTTCGAAAGTGACCGTCGACTACGGGCCCACTTTAACAATTGCTGCGCTACAGCCAAAGGGCCGCCTTTCGGTAAGATAGCCAGAGCCTAACCTGTGACCTCTGCCTCATTGGTTCATCTGTTGAAGAACTCTGCAACGGCATCGGTCGATGCTTTCACAGCTTCGGGCTTGTAGTAGAAGTCTACATGGCTGAACTCGTCAAAAGCTACTTCCTCGTGCTCGTTAGTCAGCTTCTCGATGAAGGCCGTTGAGCAAATCGCAGTGACAGCAGTTGTGCCGTAGATAGTCAGAGACGGTTGCGTGATCTTGTCGGCGTAGGCTTCACAAATCGAGAACAGCGACTGCATGGGCTGATCGCCAATATGCATGTTGGTGTAGTTTGGAACCGCAACCGGGCCTTTGGCACCGTCACGTCCGTAGTAGTCGTAAGTTTCCCCCGCCATTGGGTTGATACCAAGGTCGATGAAGTCTTGTCGGGACATCTCGTCGTTTAGGCCGAAGGGGGCAACGAAGTCTGGTTCGCCGGTCTCATATTGCTTTTGCATCGAGGCGTTTGCGGCCTCGATCATCTGGTCGACCATGTCGCGGTCGGTCCACTGGAATGCGTCTGAGGCCATCATGCCCGAGGCCATCGCAATTTTCTTGATGCGGTGGTCGGTCACCGCTGCCGATGCAATGGTCTGACCACCCTGACAGACGCCGAGGCCGTAGATTACCTCAACGAAGGGTAACGTGCCCAAATAGGATACCGCGTCCCATGTGTTTTCGATCAGGCGGAAGTTATAGCGCGACTGTTTGTGTTCGCCCGGAAGCGCCGGGGAGTCGCCCATGCCGAGATAATCGAAGCCAAGATAGATGAAGCCGCGTGCCGCCATTTCTGGCCCATAGGTTGCCGGAATTTGGTCCTTTACCTGCGGGAAGGGGCTGGCCCCTACGATGGCCTTGTAGGTCTTTGTCTCATCAAAGCCTTCTGGCAGGTAAAGATCACCTGCCAAATCCACGCCAAAGGATTTGAAGGTCACTTGGTTTTTGCCAGCAGTGAAAGTTTTGGTAACCATGATCCAGGTCCTTTTGGGTTGGAAGGCACATTGCCTTGCAAAAGTAAATTATGAAGTTTACTTATGAGGGGATGTGATGATTGTAAACAAGTAATTTTACTATTGAGACGGAAACCGTGAAACGTACTGAAAAAAAACGGAAAGATATCATCGACGCAGCCATCGATGAGTTCAAGGAACAGGGGTTTCTGGGGGCGAAGACCACCTCCATTGCCAAAAAAGCGAACGTATCGAGTCGCACGCTTTACAATCACTTCGAAAGCAAGGAGGCGCTGTTTGACGCGATTTCAGAGATCATGTTGGAAGAGAACCGGAGCATGGAGCCGGTCTCCTACGACCCAGAGCGCGACTTTGTTGAGCAATTGAGGGATGCTTTGTGGAAGTATATCGCCATCATAACGGAAGAGACGGCGATCGGCTTAAATCGTATGGTCTTGTCAGAGTTGATCCGTGACCTCGACCGGTCCCGAAGTTTTTTCACAGAGACCGAAACCCACGACTACCCGATGACGCGGTTGATCGAAGAAGCCATGGACGCAGGCGTGATCCGCAAAGCCGATCCGGTCTTCGCAACTAACCAACTCCTGGCGCTCGCGAAAAACTTCTTTTTCTGGCCAGAGTTCTTTCTTGGTGAGAACCCAACGCCAAGAGAAATTATGGATGACTGCATCGCAATGTTTCTAGCGCACTACAAAGCGGAGATTTGATCGGTCATCACCGACGGAAAGAAAGCCCCTCGCGGTTGACACCGCCGAGTGCTACTGGCGTTATGCCGTGATGGTGCCGCCGAACTCGTAAAGCCACAAATAAAACGCCCACCAAATTGGCGGGCGTTCAAATCGGAAATATCCGGTTTCAAATCTGGCACAAAAAGCGCTTAGCGGCGGATGCCCAGCTTTTTGATCAGGTCCTGATAACGGGCCTCTTCCTTGCCTTTCAGGTAGTCCAGCAGCTTACGGCGCTGGGCGACCATTTTCAGCAGACCGCGACGACCGTGGTTGTCTTTTTTGTGGGTCTTGAAGTGCTCGGTCAGGGTGGTGATGCGCGAGGTCAGGATAGCAACCTGGACTTCAGGCGAACCGGTGTCGCCTTCTTTGGTTGCGAATTCTTTCATGACGCGTGCTTTTTCAGCGGCAGTAATCGACATCGGGGTCTCCTTGTAAAAGGTTAAGGTTGATGGCGCAGGCCGGGATGTCGTCCAGCACAGGCCCATGGAGAAAACCGCACCGATTCCGATGCGGATGCGCGCGTATAAGCGGTATTGGGAGAAATGGCAAAGAGATTCTGTGACGCTCAGCCCTGCTTCATTTGATCCAGTGCGTTCAGCTGCGCCAGATCTCCTTCGGCGATCAGCTGGATATCATCGGGGGTCAGCCCCTCGGCCTTTAGCAGCTGAGCAATGGTCTGGCCGTTGATCGTGACATTGGTCAGACTGTCATCTTCGGTATCCGGTTCGATCTGAATGTCGGGGTATTCCTCACCCTCCCACGAGATCAGCAGCTTGTCCTCACCCGGTTGGAAGTCCATGACAGTGACGGCGGCGTCATCTTCTTCGGGCGTGATCACGATGTCATCCTCGCCTTCGCCGCCGGTGACGATATCCCCGCTTTCGGCCAGAATCGTGTCATCCCCTGCACCGCCATTGAGGAAATCAACCGCATCCTCATCCGCGCCATCCAGCCCGGTCAGCACGTCATCGCCATCGCCACCAAACAGAACGTCTTCGCCTTCGCCACCTTCAAGATGATCGTCCCCATATCCCCCATGCAGCGCATCATCGCCCGCATCCCCGGTCAGAGTGTCATCGTCCTGCCCGCCGTAAAGCTCGTCCTCGCCGTCGCCGCCAGTCAGGGTGTCATCACCGAAATGACCAAACAACGTGTCGTCGCCCTGATCACCGGAGAGCTGGTCGTCGCCGTCCTCACCATGCAGCACGTCGTCATCAAGGCCGCCCGTGATAATGTCATCCCCTTTGCCGCCGTGCAGCACATCTTCGCCCGCGCCGCCGATGATGGTGTCGTCGCCTTCATACCCGTTGATCTGATCGTCGCCGTCCTGCCCTGTTAAAAGGTCGGTATCTTCGGACCCGGTGATGATCAGATTGCCGCCCTGCTCCGAAAGCACCGTTCCGATCGAGATTTCCGAGGTTTCGGGGGCGTCGATGTTCTCATCTACGTCCAGCAGGTTGCCCTCGGACAGGTCGACGGGTTCGTCTTCCTGGATGTCGTCCTCTTCGACCTCTTCCTCGGGCTCAAACACATCGCTGATTGCATAGGCCGCACCGCCCATGGCGGCCAGACCGAGTAGTCCGATCAAGAACATGGCAACCCTCCGTGAACGCAGTTCTCCGAGGGTGATTTATCCTATCTTCGTAAGGCTTTGGTCAAAGGCAGGTTGGACTCGTGGTTAACTGTTTGTCACCACGGTTCGGGCTGCTGGGTATAGGCGATGTACAGAGGGTGCTTTGGATGCCCCGCCTTTGTCAGCCCTAGATGGAACAGCGGTTGGCCGGTGGCGCGCAGCAGTGCCTCGACCGCCGGGCCGCGATCCAGATGCGCGCCATGGGTGCCCCATGCGGCAATGACCTGATCCGCCCATTCGACACCGTCTAGAATGGCGGCGTCATTCGCGGGGCCTACCGGATCGGCGGCGGCGCGCATCTTGCGTGGGTCAGTATCGCGCCAGGCAAAGATATTAGTTACCTGAAACGCACCGAACCCCAACGCCCGCGCGCGCCGTTCGCAGCGCTCGACCGTGGGGTCATTCTGTACCTCGGTCGCGGTCGAAGGGTTCAGCATCACAAACAGCGCCTTGCGCCCAGCTGCTTCCCACACGCGGGTCAGGCTATAGCGATACTTCTCGCAAGCGGAATAGACGGCGGTCGAGGGCGCATCGCCCTTGATATGCGTTCGGGTGATCATGCCCCCGCCTAACACGGAGTTTAGGAGACGAACACCCGGCTCGGATGCAATTCGCCGGATTTGTAGATGCCCACCGCCACGGCTTTACCATCGAGCGAGGCCCAAGCCTCGTCGCCATATTCCACGTCGCTGGCCAGAACCATGCCCGGATTGCCGTTTCGCAGGCGGGTGGCGCCCTCGGGGGTGCATTTCAATTCGGGCAGGTCGGCGAGGCCGGTTTCCAGAGGGTGCAGATAGGCGTCCAAGGCTTCGGTCTTGGCCATCTCGTCGATCTGTTCGATGCTTATCCCGTCTTCGACCTCAAACGGGCCGGACCAGATGCGACGCAGCTCTTTGACATGGCCGTGGCATCCCAAAGCGGCACCCAGATCGCGGGCAATGGAGCGGACATAACCTCCCTTGCCGCAGGTCATTTCCAGCACCACGTGATCGGCGTCGGGTCGGTCCACAAGGATCAGTTCCTCAACCCACAGGGGCCGGGCAGACAGTTCCACATCCTCGCCGTCGCGGGCCAGTTTATAGGCGCGCTGGCCGTCGATTTTCACGGCAGAGAACTTGGGCGGCACCTGCATGATGTCACCCAGAAACGGAGTCAGCGCCTGTTTGATATCGTCATCCGAAGGGCGCGCATCGCTGGAGGTAATCACCTCGCCCTCGGCATCGTCGGTATTGGTGGCCTGACCCAGACGCACGGTGAAGGTGTAGGCTTTCAACGCGTCGGTGATGTAAGGAACGGTCTTGGTCGCCTCACCCAGCGCCACGGCCAGAACGCCGGTTGCCTCGGGGTCCAGCGTTCCCGCATGGCCTGCCTTTTTCGCATCCATCGCCCACCGCACCTTGTTGACCACAGCGGTTGATGTCATGCCCGCAGGCTTGTCCACCACCAGCCAACCGGAAATGTCGCGGCCCTTGCGTTTGCGTCCCATATCACACCTTGATTCATGCTAAGGCGCGCGGCGTAGCGGATCACATGGGCGCTGTCAATTTGCGGGCGTGTCTTCGACCACACCCACGATCGGCCCCAGCGAGAACCCGATATCCGAGCGGCCCTCGGCTCGGTCATACATGCGCGAGATATTGCCGTCGAAGAACAGCGCGTTGGGCGTTTTCAGCACGTCCCGAAACAGGCTGCCAAACTCGTGGAAGGTGACGTAATCGTCCGAGATCACAAACACCGCGCGCGTGCCATCATCGCTGGTGCCCACCCCGTTGCGCACGAACAGCGAGGTTGAGTCAGGCAGAAAACGCGGGTGCAGCGCTCCGTCGATCACCAGCATGGGGCCGGATTGAGTGGCAAAGCGGCAGTCCGGCGCTTGATCGACGAAATCTAGCGTCTCAAACACGTCAGCGCGGCCGTCGCGGATACAGAACACCCCATTGGGTAGAAGGCCGAAATTACCGGGGCCGGGGTTGGAGATGACGCGCATCTGTTCCTGCCCGTCCTCGACATAATGACCCACGGGCGAGCGATCGTCGTGATACATGCCCGCATTCATCGCAAAGGCCAGACGTTCACCACCGGGGGCCAACGCCTCGTTGACCGAGGAAAAATGCCCCAGCAGATCGCCACTGTCATCGTTCAGAAACAGGCGCAGGTCTTCATTGGATGCGTCCACCTCGCAAACAGTGTATCGCTTGGCGTCGTGGGTGACTTTCTCACAGCTCACCGCGCCAGCCTGCGCGGCCCACAGGAGCGCGCCCAATGTGGCCAGCGTGCGGATCACTCGTCCAGATCGCGGCGCACCGCGTCCTGTTCGAACATGCGGCGGGTGTCGTCCAGACGGTCAAACGTGTCATCCAGACGGAACCGCAGATCGGGCGAGAATTTCAGGTTCAACTTCTTGCCGATCATGCGGCGCAGCTCACCCTTGTTGCGGGCCAGCAGCTCGATCACGTCCTCCTGCCCCTTGCCGCCCAAAGGCAGCACATAGGCGGTGGCGATCTTCAGATCGGGCGAGGTGCGCACTTCGCCTACAGTGATCGACATGCGGTTCAGGTCGGGGTCGTGGACATCTCCGCGCGCCAGAACCTCGGACAGGGTGCGGCGGATCAGTTCGCCGACACGCAGTTGCCGTTGGGACGGGCCGGGGCCGTCGTGGAATTTGTTCTTTGCCATGACTTCGATCTAAGCCCAAATCCCACCTTTGCCAAGCGGGCGCGAACCGGGTAGGAGGCTTTGAGCCGACTAATGCGAAAGGACCAGCGCCATGACCCATATTCCGGGGATCGTTATCACAGGGGCTTCGGGCCGTATGGGGCAGATGCTGATCAAGACCGTGTCTGAGAGCGATCAGGCGCGTCTCGTCGGTGTTGTTGAACGTGTGGGCCATGGCTGGATCGGCCAGGATGTAGGTACGGCCATGGGTGGCCCCGCGCTGGGCGTCACAGTTACCGATGATCCGCTGGAGGCCTTTGCGCAAGCGCAGGCGGTGATCGACTTCACCGCGCCCGAGGCAACGCTGGAGTTCGCCGCGCTGGCTGCGCAAGCGCGCTGTGTGCATGTGATCGGCACCACGGGCATGACGGATGAACAGATCGCGGCGCTGGAACCTGCCGCGCGCCATGCGGTGATCGTGCGGGCCGGGAACATGAGCCTCGGCGTCAACCTGCTGGTGCAGCTGACCAAAAAGGTCGCCGCCGCACTGGACGAAGATTTTGATATAGAGGTCATCGAAGGCCACCACCACCACAAGGTCGACGCACCTTCGGGCACGGCGCTGATGCTGGGCGCGGCCGCAGCTGAAGGGCGTGGCGTCAATCTGGCTGACGTGTCCGACCGGGGCCGCGACGGTATCACCGGCGCGCGCAAACGCGGCGACATCGGTTTCCACGCGATTCGCGGCGGAGACATCGTGGGCGAACATGACGTCCTGTTCGCCGCGCCGGGTGAACGTATCGTCCTGCGCCATCTGGCCACCGACCGCGCCATCTTTGCCCGCGGCGCGCTGAAAGCGGCGCTGTGGGGGCAGGGCAAAGCGCCGGGTCAGTATGACATGGTGGATGTGCTGGGCCTCTGAGCCATAGACGCGGAGACCAAAGGCGCTAGGGTCAGCTTATGCGAACCGTGAAGTCTCGCGTAGTTTTGGGCTTGTTGCTGGTGGTGTTCTATCTGACGCTGCTGCCTTTCGTCGTACATGGTTTTGTCATGATCCGTGTCGGGCTGTCTGAAGACGCGGCGCAGCAAAGCTATTTGTTTGCAGACGGGCAGGGCGTCGGAAATTTGGCGATGCTGGTGCATGTATTTGCCGGGACCGTGTTGGTCGCGCTTGTCCCTTTGCAAGTGCTGCCAGGCTTGCGGCGGAAATACACCCGTTTCCATCGCATTTTGGGCCGAGTGCTAGTCACGCTTGCGTTGATCACGGGTTTGGCCGGAATGACCTACATCCCCCTGCGTGGCACGATCGGTGGGTCGGTCATGTCGGCGGCCTTTTTCCTTTATGGGCTTTGCCTGTTCACGGCAGCGCTGATGGTGGCGCGTATGGCGTTGAACAAAGACCGTGCCGGTCATTGGGCTTGGGGCCTGCGCCTGTTCTGGCTGGCGCTGGGATCGTGGCTTTATCGGGTGCACTACACGATTTGGTATCTGCTGACCGGTGGGCTGGGGTCCGAGCCCGATTTCTCGGGCCCGTTTGACCTTGTACAGAACTTTGCGTTCTACGTGCCGTATCTGATGGCCGTTCAGCTATGGGTTGCTCGCAAGCGACGGGCGCATACTGGGGCTTTGCCTACACGTCCTTAATCTTGTCCGCGCGCAGCGGGCAAGACAGGTAGACGCCGAACTCTTTCCCGATATCAGCGCTGACGCGCGCATGAACTGCGCCCTGACGGTCAAGAAACCGCTGGCTGTCTTGGACCGGGAAAATTCCCTCGTGCCAGATACCGGGATGAATATAGAGCCCGCGTGAGCCGTCGCACCAGAAGGCCACCACCTTCTCGGGCGTCAGGTTGTCGCCGGGCAGGGCAGCAGGCACGATGAACGGCTTGTTGTCCAGGGGCCAGAACATCTGACCGCCATCCGGGTGATAGTTCATGTGCCACAGCAGGACCTGATCACGAGGCGCGGTTTGGCGTGCGGTTTGCGCCTGCTGCGGATCGGCGGACCAGCCCAGAACATAGTGGCCTTTGACCGCCTCGTTCTCGCCATAGAGCACGTCGCCTTGCCAGTCGCATTTGAACGTGCCTTCAACCCAGCCGCCTTCGTCACCGGTGCCCTCGTCGATGGGCCGCCAGCCTTGCTGCGGCCAGCGGGTGATCTCGATCTCGAACCCTTGAGGGTCATCGACCAGACAACCATAGCCTTTGACGGATGCATCAGTGGCTCGGATCAGAGGCACCTCGTGCCAGGGCAAGGACGGCTTGGTGCTGGCTTCAAAGATGTACTCAGGCGCGGTCATGCGGCCCCCATATGCTTGTCGACCATGCGCTGCACCATAGGGGCGAAATGGGCGAAGTCGGGGGTTTCCATGTTGGCGCGCTTGCCGGCCTCGTCCAGATAACGGACCTGAATGATCTCTTTCAGGTTGGGGTTTGCTTCGAATGCGGCCACCTCCTCGGCGCTCATGGGGCCGCCTTGTAGCTCCAGCGTATGAACCGACGCTGCCGACAGCCGGTCGAAATACTCGGGCTTGGTGGCGCACAGATAGCGTTTGGCCGCAACGTGATAGCGGCAGCAATCGGTGATGACCGACGGAAAGAACTGTTCCAGAACCTCTGCGCCTGCGTCCTCGTGATGGCGGTCTTCGGTGTCGTCGGGGTGATAGGTGCCGAACTCGGACGTAAAGTGGCCGATATCGTGCAGTAGAGCACCGACGATGATTTCCTCAGGCATCCCGTTCTGTTCGGCAATCGTAGCCCCTTGCAGCATATGTTCGGCCATGGTGACGGGTTCGCCCAGATATTCCTCACCGCCGCGGCGGTCGAAGATATCGCCGATGAAGGCCACAATGTTGGTGCGGTTCAGGGTCGAGAAATCGGGTTTCATTCCGCCGCCTCCGGCTGTGCCATCTCCATCGCCGCCAGCGTGGATAGCAAGCCATCCTTGTCGGCGTAACACCCCTGCAACCAGCGCGACCCAGCGCCGGAATAGCCCAGCCGCGCGTGCAGGACGCGGGTGTTGTCGACAATAAAGCTCTCACCCGGTTCCAGTTTGAAGGACACACCCATGGCCGGGTCGTCGATGATCTCAGCCAGCTGACGATAGGCGGCGTAATAGGCCTCCATCTGGTCAAAGGGGATGTCGACGAACGGCGCGGAGGAGCGGTTGTTGAACCGGATGCTGACCAGCTCGCCATCCGGTGACAGCTCGATCATCGGGCGACGGGACCGCAGGCAGACGCCGTCTTCGCCCTTGTATTCGAACCGCGCCGGGTATCCGGCCAGCAGGGCAAAACCATCGGGGTTCTGATCGCGCAGCTTTTCGGCGGCGCGGAAGCCGTCCACCACGATGGAATCGCCGCCCTCAGCGCTGTTTTCCAGACAATATAGGATCTGCAGCGTGGGCACCGGATCGCGATAGGGATTGTCGGTATGGGCCTGCAATCCCAGCCCGGTAAAGGCAAGGTTGGTCGGGTTCACCTCGGTCCGGACCTCGAAATAGGGGCCGTAGTTGGTTTCGCGCACATAGCCGAACAGATCAGCCACCTGCAGCAGCGATTCCGGTTCGGTCGGGCCGCCAGCCAGCTTGGCAAAGCCGAACTCTGCCACGGCGGCCAGCCAGTCGCGCTTGGCCTTGGGGTCGGCGTGGACTGCGTTCCAATCCGCGCTGGGCGGGGTCAGAGTGCTGTCCCATGTGGTGAGGCCGGGGGCGAGGCGACCCCTCTTTTCAGTATGGTCATGGTCATAGATGTGATCGGCCAGCCAATGGGCGGGGAAGGTCACCGTCTTGTCTTCGGGCTGGAAGGTGACGCTCAGATCGCCGTTCAGAACTTCGGCCGCGCTGACCGAGACATTGGCGGGAATGTCCCCGATGGTGATCAGGCGCTGACCATTGCCCGGCGCGCGGGTGTCGGGGTCTAGCGCATTGTCGCGCAGCCAGATGGCGTGAAAGCGCGCTTGTGTGCCATCGGCAAATTCAACAGTCACGATCTGCGTGGTGTGAGTGGCGGTGCGCAGCATGAGGTCTCTCCTGTTCGGCGCGGGCTATGGTTGAGGAGATACGCCCCTCGTGGCATTACCACAATTAAACCTTATTGCGACTGAGGGATGGAAAAACTTATGGTTCGGAAAAAGATCGGATTGCCGCCTCTGGACTGGTTGCGCGTGTTTGAGGCCGCCGGTCGGCTGGGCGGATTCTCTGCAGCGGCGAAGGAATTCGGGCTGACGCAGGCGGCGGTCAGTCAGCGGATCGCAAACCTTGAGGCTTGGCTGGGCCGGACCCTGTTTGTCCGCGAGGCACGCGGCGTGTCGCTGACGGTCGAAGGCGAAAGCTATTTGCCGCTGGTGCAGGACAGCCTGCAGGCGTTGGAACGCAACACCGAGGATTTGTTCGGCAAAGCCCCGCGCGAACTGCGCGTGGCGGGGCTGTCGTCGAACATCCACGCGCTTGTGGTGCCGGCAATTGTCCGGTTTCAGCAGATGCGCCCAAAGGTGCGGGTTATGACGGATTCAGTCGCTCGGCGCTCATCGCTGGACGAAGAACGCACGTGGCTGCAGATCCGCTACGGGCGCGGTGCGTGGCCGGGGCGCGGGGCTGAACGGATCGCGCCCGAGGTTCTGGTGCCCATGGCCGCCCCCGGTGTCTACTGGGGAGCCCCCCTGATCGACCTGCGTGGCGAGCGACCTGCCTGGCGCGACTGGGCGCGCAAGACTGGCCATGACGATCTGCCGCCTTCGGTGATCAGCTTCGACTCGATGGAACACGCCCTGTCGGCGGCACGGCAAGGGATGGGGGTGGCGTTGGGCTCTGAACCTTTGGCGCAGGCCGATCTGCAGGCCGGGAGTTTGCAGCAGCTGGACCTGCCCGCGCTGAACACGAAAGACGGCTATTGGCTGACATGGCCCGAGGATCGGGCGAAATCCAAAAAACAGCGCGCGTTGATTGCCGATTTCCTGACCGCGCTGCGAGGCTGAGCGATCAGAAGTCGATCGCGATGCCCTTCTTCTCCCAATCGCCATAGCGGGCGGGGTCGGGGCCGTCGCGGCCACCCAGTTCCTTGGGCTGCTCTTTCGCCTCGGCTGCGGCCTTGCGGCGGCGGTCCTCGGCCTCGGCCAAAGCGCGTTGGGCGGCGGGCGGCAGGTCTTTGCGGTCGTCGCTCATGAGATCGGGTTCCTTTCCGTGCTAGGGCTTGATATACGCCCCCGTCCGCGTTTGGCAATGCGGGCGAGGGTCACATCAAAGGCGGTTCCATGTCCGACAACGCAACGGCAGCGCGGCGCAGTGCGATCTATCTGCTGGATCAGATATTGGGCGAAGGGCGTCTGTTGTCCGAATGTCTGGCCGCCGGCGCATTGGACTGGCTGGGTCGCGAAGACCGCGCCCGCGCACAGCGCCTGACGCTGGAAACCCTGCGCGGGTTGGAACGCGCCGACCGTCTGCTGGACAACCATTTGAACCGGACCCCTGCGTTGACCGTACATAACGCCCTGCGTCTTGGCGCGGTGGAACTGTGTCACGGCGAGGCCGCGCATGGGGTAGTCAATTCTATGGTCGAGATCGTTGGCCGGTCGCGCAAACATGGCCGCCTCAAGGGTCTGGTGAATGCGGTGCTGCGCAAGGTGGCTGCTGAAGGGCCCGAGGCATGGCCCAAGATGCGCGTCCCTCGACTGCCCGAATGGCTGCGCGACCCGCTGACCATGGCTTGGGGCCCTGATGCCATCACCGGTATGGAGCAAGCGCATTTCGCAGGCGCGCCGCTGGATATTACCGTCAAACCCGGCGCCAATGGCCCCGGTGAGACGCTGCCCACTGGCTCGCGCCGGGTACAGGATGGGGGGCAGGTCTCGACCTTGCCGGGGTTCGACAATGGCGATTGGTGGGTACAGGATGCTGCTGCAGCTATCCCCGTTCAGGTACTTGCACCGAGGGCCGGAGAGAAAATACTGGACCTCTGCGCCGCCCCCGGTGGGAAAACCATGCAGATTGCCGCGGCCGGAGCGAACGTTACAGCGCTTGATGTGTCGGATTCTCGGTTAGAACGTGTGCGCGAGAATCTCCAACGAACAGGGCTGAAAGCCAAGATCATCGCTGGTGACGCGCTAGAGCATCAGGGCCAATACGACGCGATCCTGTTGGACGCGCCCTGTTCGGCAACCGGTACGATCCGCCGCCACCCGGACCTGCCCTTTGCCAAGGATGGCTCGGAATTTGGCGGGTTGATCGAATTGCAGGCACAGATGCTGGCCCATGCGTGGGGCCTGCTTAAACCCGGCGGGCGGCTGGTTTACTGTACCTGTTCCCTGCTGCCGGACGAGGGTGAGGTTCAGATCGAAGAAGCGTTGGATCTTTTCCCGGGCATGCAGGTCGACCGCGAGGCGCTGGATATTGCTGGCATCGACAAGGATTGGATCACCGAAGAAGGCGGCCTGCGCCTTCGGCCTGACTATTGGGCGGATCGGGGTGGTATGGATGGTTTCTATATCGCGTGCCTGAACAAATCTGCCTGATATGACGCTTTTCGATGACATGACGCGCGACGCGGTTTATCGTTGCGCTTAGGCGCCAGCAGAGCGCACAGGGCAGAGTAACGGGCGGCATGTCAAACAAGGATACCATGGCAAACCGGTGGACGCGGTTTCAAAACCGCCTCTACGCGCGGCTCAGTCAGCGGCGCAAACCCGTCAGTGGTTTTGTGGGTGAGCCCGAACCCCGGACGATTGGCGCGTTTGCCCGGGGTCGACAGCTGGTCGCCGGAAACCTTCTGTTTGCAGGTTTTCTGGTCGAGGCGCAGGATACCGAGCTATGGGATGTCACGGCCCCAAGTACCGGTTTCGACAATGAACGGCACGGGTTTGCATGGCTCGATGATCTGGCGGCCGTTGGCGACATGCGTGCGCGCGAGAAGGCGCAGCGCTGGGTCTGGGGTTGGATTGCGGCGCATGGGCGCGGTCACGGTCCCGGCTGGGCGCCTGATCTGACCGGGCGTCGTGTGATGCGCTGGGTCAACCACTCTGCCTTGCTGTTACGTGGTACGGATGAAAAACAGCGCCAGCAGTTTTTTCGAGCTTTGTCGCAGCAGACTTGGTTTCTGTCCAAGCGCTGGAAAGCCGCCACGCCGGGATTGCCGCGGTTCGAAGCTTTGGCGGGTTTGGTTCAGGCCGGTCTGGCGCTGGAGGGTCTTGAACATATGGCAGACCCGGCCCTGCGCGCTTTGGCGCGGGAATGTGACAGTCAGATTGACCCCAAGGGTGGTTTACTGACCCGCAATCCAGAAGAATTGCTTGAGGTTTTCACGTTGCTGGCCTGGACATCCGCAGCACTCAGCGAGCTAGGCAGGGGGACGCCCGGCGCACAGGCGGGTGCGATCAAGCGGATGGCCCCCACACTGCGCTGTCTGCGGCACTCGGACGGGGGGCTGGCGCGGTTTCACGGGGGCGGGCGCGGGCTGGAAGGACGTCTGGATCAGGCACTGGCGCAAAGTGGCGTGCGGCCACATCACGCCACTGGCCTGTCGATGGGCTACGCGCGCCTTTATGCAGCGCGAACCAGTGTAATCGTGGATGCCAGCGCGCCGCCCAAGGGGCCAGCGTCGTATAACGCGCATGCCTCAACCTTGGCTTTCGAACTGACCTCGGGCCGACGCCCCCTGATCGTGAATTGCGGATCAGGGGAAACCTTCGGCGCGGAATGGCGCCGGGCGGGACGGGCAACCCCGTCGCACTCAACCTTGTGCCTTGATGGCTATTCCAGCGCCCGCCTGACCAGCCCTGACCACCGAGGAGCCGAAGCCCTGGTCGATGCACCGGCTGATGTTCCGAACGAATTCGAAGAATCCTTTGAAGGTGCGAAGTTCATGGCCGGGCATGATGGCTATTCGAAAGTGTTCGGCCTGACCCACGCCCGTACGTTCGAACTGCGCTTTGACGGGCGCGAACTGGTTTGCGAGGATATTCTGCTGACGTCGGATGACCGTGCAAAACGGCAATTCGACAAGGCGATGAACGCCTCGAGCCTGCAGGGCATCGGATTCGATATCAGATTCCACCTGCATCCCGACGTTGATGCGGCGCTGGATTTGGGCGGCGCGGCGGTGTCGATGGCGCTCAAAAGCGGTGAGATCTGGGTGTTTCGCCATGACGGGGTGGCAAAACTGACCGTCGAACCAAGCGTTTATCTTGAAAAAGGGCGTCTAAAGCCGCGCGCGACAAAACAGATCGTTCTATCTGGCCGCGCAATGGAGTATGCGACGCGCATTCGGTGGACGTTGAGCAAGGCACAGGATACAGCCTATGCCGTGCGCGATGTGCACCGGGACGAGCCCGATTTCGACTGACGCCAAAAGGACCTTTGGACCCATGACCGACCTTCACCCCGTGCGCCGCGCGCTGCTTTCCGTATCCGATAAGACCGGATTGATCGATCTGGGCAAGGCGCTGGCCGAGCGCGGGGTTGAGTTGTTGTCAACTGGCGGCACCGCAAAGGCCCTGCGCGAGGCGGGGCTGGACGTGAAAGACGTCAGCGAGATCACCGGTTTTCCCGAAATGATGGACGGCCGGGTCAAGACCCTGCACCCGATGGTGCATGGCGGGCTGCTGGCGCTGCGTGACAACGACACCCATGTGGCCGCGATGACCGAGCACGGGATTGGCGCGATCGACCTGCTGGTGGTGAACCTCTACCCGTTCGAGGCGACCGTGGCGAAGGGGGCTGGATATGACGAATGTGTCGAGAATGTCGACATTGGCGGCCCTGCGATGATCCGCGCGGCAGCAAAGAACCATGCCTTTGTGAACGTGGTCGTTGATGTCGAGGATTACGACAAACTGCTGGGCGATATGGATCAGCACAACGGCGCGACCTGCCCGAAATTCCGCCGCAAGCTGGCGCAAAAAGCCTATGCCCGCACCGCCGCCTATGACACCGCCGTGTCCAACTGGCTGGCCGACGCGCTGGAGCTTGAGGCCCCCAAACGCCGCGCCTTTGCAGGTGAGCTGAAACAGACCCTGCGCTATGGCGAGAACAGCCACCAACAGGCGGCTTTCTACACTGACGGCACCAACCGGCCTGGCGTGGCGACGGCGGTGCAGCATCAGGGCAAGGAACTGAGCTACAACAACATCAACGACACCGACGCAGCCTTTGAGTTGGTCGCCGAGTTCGACCCGGCGCAGGGTGCCGCCTGTGCCATCATCAAACACGCCAACCCATGCGGTGTGGCAACGGGCGCCACGCTGATCGACGCCTATAAGGCGGCGTTCGACTGCGACCGCACCTCGGCCTTTGGTGGGATCGTGGCGCTGAACCAGCCGTTGGATGCGGAAACCGCGCAGGAGATCACCGGCATCTTCACCGAGGTTGTGATTGCTCCGGGCGCGTCGGATGAGGCCAAAGCGATTTTCGCCGCCAAGAAGAACCTGCGCTTGCTGACGACTGAAGAGCTGCCGGATGTGACCGCAGGCGGCAAGACCGTCCGTCAGGTGGCTGGTGGCCTGCTTGTGCAGGACAAGGACAATGGCTTTGTCGGTATGGATGACTTGAAAGTGGTCACCAAGAAAGCGCCAACTGATGAACAAATGCGCGATCTGCTGTTTGCTTGGAAAGTGGCGAAACACGTCAAGTCCAACGCCATCGTCTACGTCAAGGACGGCGCGACAGTGGGTGTGGGTGCTGGCCAGATGAGCCGCGTGGACTCGGCGCTGATTGCGGCCAAGAAAGCCGAGCGTATGGCCGATGTGCTGGGGCTGCCGCAACCGCTGACCATCGGCTCGGCTGTGGCGTCGGATGCGTTCTTCCCCTTCCCCGACGGTTTGATGGAGGCCGCTGAGGCCGGTGCCACCTGTGTGATCCAGCCGGGTGGTTCGATGCGTGATGACGAAGTGATCGCAGCGGCGGACGAGGCCGGTCTGGCCATGGTTTTCACCGGTATGCGGCATTTCCGTCACTGATGCGCTATCGCTTGCTCCTTTTGGCTGCGCTTGCGGCGTTCGCGATCGACCAGATCAGCAAATATCTGGTCGTCTACGTCATGCGCGTTGCCGAGGGCGATATCGACGTTTTGCCGCCCTTGCTTGTGTTCAAATACGGCGAGAATCGGGGCATCAATTTCGGCCTGTTTCAGGGCAATAGCGACGCGGCGCGCTGGGTGCTGATCGGCGTGTCCGTTGCGATCTCGGTTGCTGTGTTGATCTGGCTGATGCGCTCTGCGCCATCAAAGCTGATGCTGTTGTGCGGCGGTTTGCTGATCGGCGGAGCGTTTGGCAATGTTGTTGACCGTGTGCTCTATGGTTTTGTTCTCGATTTTCTGAACATGTCATGTTGCGGCATCAACAACCCATATGTTTTCAACCTTGCCGACGTGTTCATTTTTGCGGGGGCCATAGGGCTGGTGCTCTTCGACAGCAAAAAGCCCTCGTGACGTGCTCGTCGATATGCGTTAAAACGCCCGAAACAGGCTGGAGACTCTGATGCGGTTGCCGCGTTTCATATTTGCTGTGACATTGGCCTTTGCGGTTGCGGGATGTTCCGATATCGGCCTGCGCCACCTTGAAGCGCCGGGGCCAGGGCCGGACGAGTTTTCCGTGCTGCCGGTCAAACCTCTGACGCAGCCTGAAGATTATCAGTTTCTGCCTGCTCCAACCCCGGGCGGTGGTAACCTGACCGACCCAACGCCAACAGCCGATGCGGTTGCGGCGCTTGGCGGCAATCCGGCAGCTCTGAATCCGAATACGGCGATTCCATCGACGGATGCCGCGTTGGTGACAGCCTCAAGCCGCTACGGCGTCCCGTCCAATACCCGTCAGGTGGTTGATACTGAGGATGCCGAGTTCCGTAGGAAGCAAGGCCGACTGACCCGTTTGCGTTTGTTCAAGATCGACCGCTATGAGCAGGTCTACCGGAAAGAGGCGCTGAACGCGGATCAACAGAACCAGGCGGCCCGTCGTGCAGGTATCGAAACGCCTTCGGCTCCTCCTTTGGATGAATAATCCTTAACTTTTCGTCATCGGCCTTGAACCTGCGCCGCACCACCGTAGTTTGAACCTTAGCAAACTATACGGAGGATGCCCCATGGTTCGGGCCTTGGCATTGTCGGCTGCCCTGATCGCCGCCACCCCGGTCTTCGCTAAGGATGGGCAGGAGGCGGTCACTACCTTCACGCTTGATAACGGCATGGATGTCGTGGTGGTCGAAGATCACCGCGCCCCTGTAGTGCAGCATATGGTCTGGTATCGTGCAGGTTCTGCGGATGAGCCGATCGGTTCGTCCGGGGTGGCGCATTTTCTGGAACATCTGCTCTTCAAAGGCACGGACACGCTTGCACCGGGTGAGTTCTCGGCCACGGTCGCAGCCAATGGCGGTAATGACAACGCTTTCACCTCCTACGACTATACAGCGTATTTCCAACGCGTCGCCTCTGACCGACTAGAGCTTATGATGCGGATGGAATCCGACAGGATGCGCAATATCCGCCTGAGTGAGGAAGATATTCTTACCGAACGCGACGTGATCCTTGAAGAGCGTAACCAGCGCAAAGAAAACAACCCGCGCGCCCTGTTCAGCGAGCAGATGAGCGCGGCGCAGTACCTCAACCATCGCTATGGTGTGCCGATCATCGGCTGGCGGCATGAGATGGAGACACTGGACATGCAGGATGCGCTGTCCTTCTACCAGACCCATTACGCCCCCAATAACGCCATTCTGGTCGTTACCGGCGACGTCGATCCCGATGACGTAAAAACCTTGGCAGAGAAATACTATGGCGTCATTCCGGCCAACCCGGATCTGCCCGAGCGCATAAGGTCGCAAGAGCCGCCTCAGACCGCAGCGCGGAGGCTGACCTATAAAGATCCGCGCGTCTCGCAACCCTATGTTCAGCGCAGTTATCTGGCGCAAGAGCGCGACGCGGGCGCGCAGGAAAAGGCTGCGGCGTTGTTCCTGCTGGCCGAGCTTTTGGGCGGGGGCAATACGTCATACCTGTCTGAAAAGCTGCAGTTCGACCAGCAAAAGGCCGTCTTCAGCGGTGCGTTTTATCGCGGGACGTCGTTGGATAATACGACCTTTGATCTTGTGGTGGTCCCGGCGCAGGGCGTGTCTTTGCAAGAAGCCGAAGATGCGATGGATCAGGCTGTTGCGGATTTTATTGCCGAAGGTGTGAACGAGGAAGACCTGGATCGCATCAAGATGCAGTTGCGGGCATCGCAGACCTATGCGCGTGACAACGTGGACGGAATCGGCAACCGCTATGGCCGTGCTTTGACCACCGGTTTGACAGTCGAAGACGTGCAGGCCTGGCCCGATATTCTTCAGGCCGTTACCGGCGATGAGATCATCGCGGCCGCACGCGAAGTCTTTCAACTCGAAACATCAGTCACCGGGTGGCTGATGCGCGACGATGAGGTGACACAATGAAACGGATCTTTGCCACTCTGATCGCTTTCATTATCGCTTTGCCCGCCTGGGCCGAGATCGAAATTCAGGAAGTCACGTCGCCCGGGGGTATTACCGCCTGGCTGGTCGAGGACCATTCGATTCCCTTCACCGCGATCGAGTTGCGGTTTCGCGGCGGCACCTCGCTAGATGATCCGGACAAACGCGGTGCAGTATACCTAATGGCGGGCCTGATCGAAGAAGGCGCGGGAGATATGGACTCGCGCACCTATGCCCGCGAGTTGGAGTCTCTGGCCGCCTCTTTCCGGTATAACGCAACTGACGATCAGGTATCGGTGTCGGCGCAGTTTCTGACCGAAAATCGCGACGAGGTGGTCGATCTGCTGCGCGTTACTTTGCATGAGCCGCGCTTTGATCAGGACGCTGTGGACCGCGTGCGGGCGCAGGTTCTGTCTGGGCTGCGCTCGGATCAAACCGATCCCAATGACATTGCCGGTCGCAACTTTGCCCTTATGGCCTATGGTGATCATCCCTATGGGTCCGAGGGCAAAGGGACCATCGACAGCGTCACCACCCTGACGCGGGACGATATTGTCACTGCCTACGAAAATGTGTTCGCCAAGGACCGCATGTATGTTGGCGCAGTTGGCGACATCACGGCCGAGGAACTGGGCGTGCTGCTGGATAAGCTGTTGGCCGACCTGCCCGCAAGCGGCAAACCAATACCGGGCCGTGCTCAGGTGACTATTCCCGGTGGTGTAAGCGTGGTAGAATTCGACACTCCGCAATCGGTGGCATTGTTTGGCCATGAGGGGATCGACCGTGATGATCCCGACTTCTTTGCGGCCTTTGTTCTGAACCACATCTTGGGCGGGGGTGGTTTTGAAAGCCGCCTGATGCATGAGGTGCGTGAAAAACGGGGCCTTACCTATGGTGTCAGCACCTATCTGGTGCCCAAGGATCTGGCCTCGGTTTATCTGGGATCCGTGTCTTCGGCCAATGATCGTATTGCCGAGGCCGTCAAAGTCATTCGTGACGAATGGGCCCGCGCGGCAGACGAAGGTGTGACACAGACGGAATTGGATGATGCAAAGACCTATCTGACCGGTGCCTACCCGTTGCGCTTTGACGGAAACAGCCAAATCGCGTCGATCATGGTTGGGATGCAGATGGAAGACCTGCCGATCGACTATATCGCGACACGCAACGATCAGGTGAACGCCGTTACGTTGGAGGATGTGAACCGCGTTGCATCCGAGCTGTTGGATCCAGAAGGGTTGCATTTCACCATTGTCGGCAAACCCGAAGATCTGGACGGTTGATCCGGTTAGGCAGCGGCGGGTCGTTTCTGGGCCAGTAACGTATGCTTGTTGCTGCTTAGCAGCTTTTGCCGCGCATGTCTGAAATGCGCGGCCTTTAGCGCATCATCAATATGTCTGTTTCGTTTGAGCAAGCGCGTCAGCTTGATGTTGTCGAAAACCAGGCACCTGGTCGGTTCAGTTGCGATGACGGTGGCCGTTGCGGGAAGGCCAAGGCCGAAGGTCAGCTCTCCGAGTATTTCATCCGATCCGCAGCAGTTGATCACCTGACCGTCTTTCAGGATCGTGGTTCGACCGGTCAATACAAATCCCAGAAAATCGGTGGTCTTGCCTTCTTCGATCAGGATATCGCCTGTTGGGAACTCTTTCACGGTGGCCGTATTCAGCAATCTGCGGGCCTGATGGGGTTTTAACGATTCCAGATGTAATGCGATGAATTGGCGCTCGTCCTCCGAGAACCGCACCAAGTGCCGGGACAAGTAGCCTCGCAATAGACCAAGGACCGAGATCAGAATATATGCCATCTGGATGATCGAACCCGCCAGATTGAATTCTTCAGCCATACTGATCAGGACGCAACTGGCGGCGATAATAGTCAGGACGGGGTAAAGGATACCTGTTCCCCTGATGACACCCATCTGCAGCATGAAGTAGTTCAGAATGTATAGTCCGGCGCCGCAGACGCCGACCAACGTGACAAGCTGTAAAGAGGTTGAGAAATCAATCGGTAAACTCAGCATGAAAAAAGGCCCATTCTGGATTAGAATGGACCTTACGTTGGGTCAGGCAAGCGGCTTTGTCTGTGACCCCATTCACAAAATGTCTGCACATGAGCGGGCTTTCGCCTGCGTTCTGTATCGCTTTACTCGCCGTAGGGCACCCAGATGTTCTTGACCTCGGTCGCGGCCTGCAAAAAACGGCGTGTGTGGTCGATGCTCCAGTCGGTTGTCGCGCCGTTATTGACCCATGTACGTTTCAGGTTCCCTGCAGATACAACCTCAATCTCTTTGGACAGGTCAGTGGACGAGAACGTCCAGACCGCATCCACGTTCATGTGTGAGGCAAGTGGTTTCGCCAGCTCCGCGTGACTGCCGGTCAGGATGTTGACCACCCCTGCGGGTACATCCGAGGTTTCAAGGATCTGATAGAAATCCGTCGCCGCCAACGGATAGGGCTCGGATGCGGCCAGCACCACCCGGTTGCCCATCGCAATTGCGGGGGCCATGGTCGAGATCAGGCCCAGCAGCGGGGCTTCATCCGCGCAGAGCGCGCCGATCACACCGACGGGTTCCTTCATCGCAAGGGCAACGCCCCGGATCGGGACGCCATGCACCTGACCGTCATACTTGTCGGCCCATGCAGCGGCGGTGAACAGGCGCTGAATCGAGGTTTCAACCTCGGCCGCGCCGGTTTGGCCGCCGGTCATGGCGTCGATCCGGGCGGCGAATTCATCCGCGCGGGCCGAGAGGTTTTCGCCGATGTAGTACAGGATCTGCGCCCGCAGATGGCCGGTGGTCTTGGACCAGCCTTTCGCGCCTGCCGCGGCCTCAACCGCGTTGCGCACGTCTTTGCGGTTGGCCAGCCCTACATGTCCCAGCAGGCCGGATTTGCCCCAGACGGGTTTCGAATAACCGCCATCGGGCCGTGCCTGTTTGCCGCCCACATACATCTTGGCGGTGCGATCAATAGGATCAACCGGCGCGCCTTGGCCCATTGCAGCCTCGACCTTTGCCAGCGGCTTGGTCTTGCCTTTGGGCTTGGTATAGGCGGCCAGCCCTTCCCAGCCGCCTTCACGGCCAAAGCCGCTTTCGCGTACTCCGCCGAACCCGGCAGCGGCGTCAAACAGGTTGGTGGCATTCACCCAGACCACGCCCGCAACCAGCTTGGGCGCGATATCGAGCGCTAGGTTTACGTTCTCGGTCCACACGGTCGCGGCCAGCCCATAGCGGGTGTTGTTGGCCAGTTCGACCGCCTCAGTAGGCGTGCGGAAGGTCGAGGAGACCAGAACCGGGCCGAAGATCTCTTCTTGCATCAGCGGATCGGATGTCTCCAGACCCGAGATCAGCGTGGGCGGATAATAGCAGCCGTTCTCGGGCAGCGCGCAGGCCGCCTGATAAACCTCGCCTGCGGTGTTGCTGTCGACCATGCCTTTGATCGTCTGCAACTGGATCGGGTCCACAACCGCGCCCACGTCGATGCACTTGTCCAGAGGATCGCCGATGCGCAAGCCGTCCATCCGCGCGCGCAGCTTGGCGTGGAATCGGTCGGCAATGCCTTCCTGCACCAACAGGCGCGAGCCCGCACAGCAGACCTGACCCTGATTGAACCAGATCGCATCGACCAGCCCTTCAATGGCGCTGTCGATATCGGCATCGTCGAACACGATATAGGCGGATTTACCGCCCAGCTCCAACGTCAGTTCCTTGCGGGATCCAGCAGTCGCCTCGCGGATGCGTCGCCCAACGGTGGTTGAGCCGGTGAAGGCAACCTTGTCCACGTCGGCGTTGACGATCATCTCACCCACCGCGCCGTCGCCGGTGACGATATTGACCACGCCCTTCGGCAGTCCGGCCTGCGTGCAGATGTCAGCAAACAGCAATGCGGTCAGCGAGGTATACTCGGCCGGCTTCAGAACCACCGTGTTCCCCATCGCCAGCGCGGGCGCGATTTTCCATGCTAGCATCAGCAACGGGAAGTTCCACGGGATGATCTGCCCGCAAACGCCCAGAGCCTGGGCATCGGGCAATTCGCTTTCCATCAGCTGCGCCATGCCAGCGTGGTAATAGAAGTGCCGCTGGGCCAGAGGGATGTCGATGTCACGCGATTCACGGATCGGTTTGCCGTTGTCCAGGCTTTCCAGCACCGCAAACAAACGCGAATGCTTCTGCAGCAGGCGCGCAATGGCATAGAGATACCGCGCACGTCCCGCGCCGCCCAGTTTCTCCCACTTCGGCTGTGCTT
Organism: Ruegeria sp. D3; assembly: GCF_056534465.1. NCBI lineage: Bacteria > Pseudomonadati > Pseudomonadota > Alphaproteobacteria > Rhodobacterales > Roseobacteraceae > Ruegeria > Ruegeria sp. D3. The sequence continues at coordinate 31,791 of NZ_JBQFPK010000015.1, read as the reverse complement.
TCCCGGCGGCGGCCACCGCGGCGTCCACATCGGCTTGTTTGGCTTGGGTCAGCTTGGCCAACACCTCTCCGGTCGCCGGGTTGCGGCTGTCAAAGCCTTTACCGGGTTTGGTGAAGGCCCCGTCGATATAGTGGCCGAATTTGTCACCCTGATCGACCAGCCAAGCCAGCGCCTCGGCTGCGCTTTCGGGGGCTGGGCCGTAATCCATGGTTTCGAAAATCTCTTTGACTGTCATTGTTCTTGTCCTCAGCCCATGGAGTGACGGTAGCCAGCCGAGTACGCCCCGGTGACATAATGTTCCAACTGCCGCTCGATATCGCCCAGCAGTGACGAGGCGCCGAACCGGAACAGGTCCGGCTTCAGCCAGCGATCGCCCAACTCGTCCTTGATCAGCGACAGATAGACCAGCGCATCCTTGGCCTTGGAAATCCCGCCCGCAGGTTTGTAGCCGACGCGGTATCCTGAGCGGTCATAGTAATCGCGGATCGCACGGATCATCACCAGAGACACGGGCAGGGTGGCGTTGACGCTTTCCTTGCCGGTCGAGGTCTTGATGAAATCCGCCCCCGCCATCATGCACACGACCGAGGCGCGGGCGACATTGCGCAGGCTGCCCAGCTCTCCGGTCGCCAGAATGGCTTTGACATGGGCATCGCCACAGGCGGCGCGGAAGGCCTTCATCTCGTCATACAAAGCCTGCCAGTCGCCCGACAGCACGTGGCGGCGCGAGATCACGATGTCGATTTCCTCGGCCCCGGCCTTCACGCTTTCTTCGATCTCGGCCACGCGCAGATGGAACGGCGACAGGCCCGCCGGGAACCCGGTCGAGACAGCAGCCACTGGAATGCCAGTGCCTTTCAACGCCACAACAGCGGGTTCGATCATGTCGTGATAAACACAGACCGCGCCAGTCGTGATCGGTGGCATATCCATTGCCTGCAGCAGTGCGGGCGCAACGGGCTGGCGCGCCTTGGCGCACAAGCGGCGCACGCGGCCCACCGTGTCATCGCCCGACAACGTGGTCAGGTCGATCATCGTGATCGCCTTCAGCAGCCAAGCGGCCTGATAGTCTTTCTTTACCGAACGACGACCGGGCAGGGTTGCGGCACGGCGTTCAATGGCCGAGGTGTTGGCCTGCACGGCGCGCACCCAGTCCAGATCCAGATCCATGCCCGGATTGCGGGGTTCGGTCACTTGCGGCAGATGCGCGGTGCGCACGGCGCTTTCAGGGCTCTGCGTTTCCATTCTCACATCCTTTGGGAGGTTTGCGCCAAAATCGCACGGGTTGCGCCCAAATGAAAGGCAAACCGGCAATTCAAAGACAACTTTTTGTCCATTTGGTCAAAAATAAATGCTTTGTTGCGAATAATTCGCAATAGCATTGACTAAGTTGCGAATGGTTCTCATATTAATGGTCGTGGGGATATCAGATCGGGGTCTGACATGATTCGTCGTAACTTTCTTGCTGCGTTGGCTTTGACTGTCGCTTTGCCAATTTCGGCCCATGCCGAAACGCCACTGAAAGTGGTTGCGACAACCGGTATGATTGCCGACGCCGTGCGCCAGGTCGGTGGCGATCAGGTCGAGGTCAAGGGCCTGATGGGCCCCGGCGTCGATCCGCACGCCTATCGCCAGACCCGCAGCGACATCGTCGCCATGACCCGCGCGGACCTGACCCTGTGGCACGGCTTGTATCTTGAGGCGCAGATGGAGGATTTCTTCCACGACCTATCCCGCAAGCGCAACGTGGTGGCCGTGGCCAAAGGGATCGACACGTCCAAGCTGCGCGCCCATGATGATTACGCCGACAAATACGACCCGCATGTGTGGATGAGCCCGGCCCTGTGGCGCGACGTGGTGGTTCAGGTGCAAAATGCGCTGACCGACACCCGCCCCGAAGCAGCCGAGATTTTCGCGGCCAATGCGCAGGCGCATCTGGCCGAGATCACCCGGTTGGAAGCCTATGGGAAACAGATGCTGGCCGCCGTCCCAAAGGACAATCGCATTCTGGTGACGGCCCACGACGCATTTGGCTATTTCGGTGCGGAATACGGCTATGAGGTGTTGGGCATTCAGGGCATCTCGACCCAGTCCGAGGCCGGTCTGAACCGGATCGGCGAACTGGTCGATACGCTGGTTGATCAGCAATTGACAGCGGTGTTCGTGGAAAGCTCGGTCTCGGATCGGTCCATGCGCGCGCTGATCGAGGGTGCCGCGGCCAAGGGGCATCAGGTGGATGTGGGCGGAGAGCTGTATTCCGACGCCATGGGCGAGCCGGGCACCTATGAAGGCACCTATATCGGAATGCTGGATCACAATATCACTGTCATTGCCAGCGCGCTGGGTGCGGATGCACCGGCACTGGGCATGAATGGCAAATTGTCGGCGGGGTTCTGAGATGACACTTGAACTGGCCGCAAATCTCGGAGTTTCGGTTCAGGAAAATGGGCTGGGCGGTAGCCCTCTGGCCGTTCGCGGGCTGACCGTGTCTTACGGTCAGAAACCGGCGGTATTCTCGGTGGACATGACGGTGCAGCCCGGTGCGATGACGGCCATTATCGGGCCGAACGGCGCTGGCAAGTCGACTATGCTGAAGGCTGCGTTGGGGATTGTGCCCGCGCTGTCGGGCCAGGTGACGGTTTACGGCGACGCGCTTGAGAAACAGCGCGCTCGCATCGCCTATGTCCCGCAGCGCGCCAGCGTGGATTGGGATTTCCCGACCCGCGTGATCGACGTGGTGCTGATGGGCCTCTCACGCGAATTGGGTCTGTTGGGCCGCATTCGAGGACGCCATCGCGCGCAGGCTATGGATTGCCTGAACCGTGTTGGTATGCGTGATTTCGCGGATCGTCAGATCGGTCAGCTTTCGGGCGGTCAGCAACAACGTGTCTTTCTAGCCCGCGCTTTGGCGCAGGGGGCTGATCTGTATCTGCTGGACGAACCCTTTGCCGGGGTTGATGCAGCCACCGAAAAGGCCATCATCGCAGTGCTGAAAGCGCTGAAAGAGGCCGGGAAGACCGTGGTTGTCGTGCATCACGATCTGGCCACCGTCACCGACTATTTCGACCATGTCTTCCTGATCAACACCAGCAAAGTGGCCGAGGGCCCGGTGGATCAGGCCTTCACCGCCGAGACCCTGCAAGCCGCCTATGGAGGCCGTCTGGCGACTTCCCAGATCGACCAGATCTCGCGCGCGTTGGGGTAATCCATGCTTTGGGACGCCTTGACCCTTCAGCTGGGCTATAACGCCTCGCTGGTCGCCATCGGGGCTGCGCTGCTGGGCGTGTCGGCGGGGGTGACAGGGACGTTCCTGTTTCTGCGCAAACGCGCGCTGGTCAGCGACGCGATCAGCCATGCAACGCTGCCCGGTGTGTGTCTGGCCTTCATGGTGCTGGTCGCCTTTGGCGGCGATGGACGCAACCTGTTGGGCCTGCTGGCCGGATCGGCCCTGTCGGCTTGGGTCGGGTTGCTGTGCATGAACTGGCTGACCCGCCACACGCGACTGGCCGAGGATGCCGCGATTGGTGCGGTTTTGTCGGTATTCTTTGGTTTTGGCATAGTGCTGCTGACCGTCATCCAGACCATGGGCGTGGGTCGTCAGGCGGGGCTTGAAGGGTTCCTGCTGGGCTCGACCGCCGGGATGCTGTGGGCCGATGCACTGGTTATCGCGCTGGGCGGGGCGGCCACGCTGGTGCTGGTAATGATCCTGCGCCGGCCCATGACCATGGTGGCCTTTGACCCCGAATATGCCGCCGCCCGGGGGCTGCCGGTGCATCGCATCGACCTTGCGATGATGGGGCTGGTGATGGCCGTCACGGTGGTGGGGCTGAAAATCGTCGGCCTGATCCTGATCGTGGCGCTGCTGATCATTCCCGCTGTCACGGCGCGGTTCTGGACCGAACGGTCCGACCGCGTGGTGCTGCTTGCCGGGATTGCCGGAGGGGTATCGGGCTATGTGGGCGCGGCGCTGTCGGCCTCGGCCCCTAACCTGCCGACGGGTCCGATCATCGTGCTGGTAAGCTTTGCCCTGTTTGCCCTGTCGCTGCTGCTGGCCCCGGTGCGCGGCGTTCTGGCCGCCGTGCTGCGCCATTTGCGGTTTCAGCGCCGGGTGCATATCCGTCAGGGCCTGCTGGCGCTGGCGCAGGGGCAGAAGATTTACGAGCCTCTGACCCTGCGTCTGTTGAAGCGCGCCGGTCTGGCCCGCGCCGATGGTGTCGCGACCGAGGCTGGGAAGGCCCGCGCCGCCAAGGCCCTGCGGGATGAAAAACGTTGGGAAATTGTCCGCGCGGATCAGGCGCATGAGGCAACAGCGGCGCTGTACGACGGGTTGCGTGATATCGAGACTGTCCTGACCCGAGACCAGATCGCTGAAATCGACCGTCAGATCGGCGGCCCACAGGGGGTGATGGCATGAGCGGTGAAGAGTTTGTCCCCCTGTCCCTTACGCCCTTGCTGATTGGCACATTCGCGGCGATTGCCTGCGCGTTGCCGGGTAATTTTCTGGTGCTGCGTAAACAGGCGTTGATCGGCGATGCGATCAGCCATGTGGTGCTACCGGGGATTGTCGTGGCCTTTATCCTGACCGGAGCAATATCCACATGGCCCATGATGCTGGGTGCGGCGGGGGCCGCAGTGGTCGCCGTGGTAATGATCGAAGCGATCCGGAGACTGGGCCAGATCGAACCCGGTGCCGCGATGGGTGTGGTCTTTACCACCATGTTCGCCGCCGGGGTGCTGTTGCTGGAACAGACCGATACTTCGACCGTGCATCTGGACGTGGAACATGCGCTCTATGGCAATCTGGAAAGCCTGATCTGGCTGGATGCGGTGGGGTGGTCCTCGTTGCTGGATCTGACGGCTTTGGCGGGGCTGCCGCCCGAACTGCCGCGCATTGCTGCGACCTTGCTGGGCGTGACGCTGTTCATCTGGTTGTTCTGGCGACCGTTGAAGATTTCCACCTTCGACGAAGGGTTCGCCCGCACCATCGGTATCCGCACAGGGGCGCTGGGCCTGGCGCTGGTGATCGTGGCCGCCATCGCAGCGGTGGCGGCGTTTGACGCGGTGGGGTCGATCATCGTGATCGCCATGTTCATCTGCCCCCCCGCCGCCGCGCGGATGATGACCAACCGGTTAGAGAGTCAGATCGCTTGGTCCGTTGCCTTTGCAGTGGTTTCGGCCGTTGCGGGCTATGTTCTGGCAGGCTACGGGCCGCTTTGGTTGGGTATGGCTGATGCAGTCAGTGCGGCCGGTATGATTGCTGCAGTCGCTGGTTTGATCCTGGCCGCAGCTGCGATATGGGGGCCGTGCCGGACCCGCGCCGGAGCGCCGGGGCAACAGCCCGGTATCGGCTGAACTCCGCCCAGATTTACGCGGTGGTCACAGTTAGCAAGCCTCAATGTGGGTTTCGTGTTACGGAATGTTCACATAAGGCGAACGACCACCACTCACTTGGGACCGTTCGGGCAATCGTTGCCTCTGTGTTGCCACGACGGCTGACACGACGATTGTCCGAACGCCCCCCTCATTCCTTAAACAGTTCAGCGTAAATCAGTGGTAGAATCGCGCACGCATGTGCTAGGTCTAGGGGTATGGCGCAGGCAAACCCCAATATCAGCGATACCCGTCCCGTAATACGACAGTTGGACGATGCTGCGATCAACCGTATCGCGGCAGGCGAAGTGGTCGAACGTCCGGCCTCGGCAGTCAAAGAGCTGGTGGAAAACGCCATTGATGCAGGGGCCAGCCGGATCGCCATCGACATTGCCGATGGGGGTAAGACGCTGATTCGCGTCACCGATGATGGTTGCGGGATCGCGGCCGATGATCTGCCACTGGCGCTGTCGCGCCATGCGACCTCCAAGATCGACGGGTCAGACCTGCTGAACATTCATACTTTTGGCTTCCGGGGCGAGGCGCTGCCCTCGCTGGGCGCAGTAGGTCGACTGACCATCACCAGTCGCGTGGCCGGGGGTGAGGCGGCGCAGATCAACGTCTCGGGCGGCAGGATGGGGGCGGTCAAACCCGCTGCCCTGCGCGCGGGCACAGTGGTTGAGCTGCGCGATCTGTTCTTTGCCACGCCCGCCCGGCTGAAGTTCATGCGCACCGACCGGGCCGAGGCGCAGGCGATCAGCGACACGGTCAAACGTCTGGCCATGGCCGAACCGGCAATCACTTTTACCTTGCGCGATGTCTCGGGCGGAGGTGAGGGGCGCGTGACCTTCCGCGCCGACCGCGAGAACGGCGATCTGTTCGATGCCCTGCACGCCCGACTGGGCCGCGTGATCGGGCGCGAGTTTGCCGAGAACGCCCTGCAGATCGACGCCACGCGTGAGGGGATCAGGCTGTACGGTTACGCCGCCCTACCGACCTATTCGCGTGGCGCGGCGGTGGCGCAGTACCTGTTCGTCAATGGTCGTCCGGTGCGTGATAAAATGCTGACCGGAGCGCTGCGGGCGGCGTATTTCGATTTCCTCAGCCGGGATCGCCATTCGGCAGCCGCGCTGTTCATCGACTGTGATCCGACGCTGGTCGACGTGAATGTGCATCCGGCAAAATCCGAGGTCCGGTTCCGCGATCCCGGTGTGGCGCGGGGGCTGATCGTGTCTGCCCTGCGGCACGCGCTGGCCGACGCGCGGCATCGGGCCTCTTCGACCGTGGCCAATGCGACTTTGGGCGTGATGCGGCCTGAACCGGCACAGCCTGCGCCCACGCGGGTCTATCAGATGGATCGGCCGTCGCTGGCAGCCCGGCAGGCATCCTATCAGGCGCAGGCACCGGGTTTTGCAGAGCTGTCGCAGGATTACAGCGGCAGCATCGTGGAGCCCGCACCCGTTGTCGCAGAAGAGCCTCCGGCGCAGGATCTGCCGCTGGGCGCAGCGCGCGGGCAGGTGCATGAGAACTACATCATTGCCCAAACCGCCGATGGCATGGTGATCGTCGATCAGCACGCAGCGCATGAGCGGCTGGTCTATGAGAAACTCAAACGCCAGATGGCGGAAAACGGCGTCGCTGCGCAGGCGCTGCTGATCCCCGAGATCGTGGAACTGTCTGACAGCGATTGTGCCCGCCTGGTGGCCGTGGCCGACGACCTGACCCGCCTTGGCCTGACGTTGGAGCCCTTTGGTGGCGGAGCTATTGCCGTACGCGAAACACCAGCCATTCTGGGCGAAGTCGATGCCCGCGGGATGATCCTGGATATCCTTGATGAACTGGCCGATCAGGGCGAAAGCCAGACGGTTCAGGCGCGGATTGAGGCGATCCTCAGCCGGGTGGCCTGTCATGGATCGGTCCGGTCGGGCCGCCGGATGCGGGCCGAGGAAATGAACGCCCTGCTGCGCGAGATGGAGGCGACGCCCCATTCCGGCCAATGCAACCACGGGCGGCCAACTTATGTGGAACTCAAACTGTCCGATATTGAACGGCTGTTTGGGCGCAGTTGATCCCTCCACCTGCGTGCGGTATGAGGAATAAAACAAGAACATCCGAGGCGACATGATCGAGATTTCTGGCACCCAAATCGCCCTAAACGACCCCGTGATTCTGATCGGCGGCGGGTTGGTGGCGCTGATCCTTTTACTGCTGTTTCTGTCGCTGCGTGCGGCGCAGCAGTCCGCCCGCATGGCTGAACCTCTGGCGCGGCAGATGGCGTATCTGGGCCAGCACGTGCAGCAATTGGGACAGGGGCAGGAGCAACTCCGTGGCGGGTTGCAGCATGTTTCAGACACGCAGGCCAATGCGCAGGTACAGGTGATCCAGACGGTCGAATCGCGCCTGTCCTCGGTGCAGCAGCAGATGAATGACCGGCTGGCGGATAATGCGATGAAATCCGCGCGTGCTTTGGCCGAGATGCAGGAGAGGATGAAGGAATCGCTGCATGGCTCGTCGAAACAGACCGCGACCTCGCTGACCCAGCTGCAGGAGCGCCTCGCCGCCATCGACAAGGCTCAGGACAATATCACCAAACTGTCGGGCGATGTGCTGTCGCTGCAGGATATCCTGTCGAACAAGCAGACGCGCGGCGCGTTTGGGGAAATTCAGCTGAATGATATCGTGTCCAAGGCGCTGCCCTCGGACAGTTTCCGACTGCAGGCGACCTTGTCGAACGGGCGGCGCGCCGATTGCCTGATAAACCTGCCGAACCCACCGGGCCCTATCGTGATCGACAGCAAATTCCCGCTGGAGGCCTATGAGGCGCTGATCGGATCGACCAACGATGCCGAGCTGAAGGCAGCGGTGCAGATGTTCCGCAGCACAGTGCGCAAGCATATCAACGACATTGCCGAGAAATACATTCTGGATGGCGAGACCGCCGATGGCGCGCTGATGTTCCTGCCGTCCGAGGCGGTCTATGCCGAGCTGCACGCCAAGTTCCCCGAATTGGTGCAGGAGAGTTTCAGCAAGCGCGTCTGGATCGTGTCGCCTACCACCTGCATGGCGACGCTGAACACCATGCGCGCGATACTGAAAGACGCGCGAATGCGGGAACAGGCGGGCGCTATTCGCAAGGAATTGGGGATGCTACACAAGGATGTGGAGCGCCTTGGCGACCGGGTGTCCAATCTGGACCGCCACTTTGGACAGGCGGCTAAGGATATCTCGGAAATCAAGATCAGCGCCGAAAAGGCTGGCCGCCGGGCGCAGCGGCTGGATAACTTCGATTTCGAGGAACTGGCCCCTGACGATCACTCCAACGTGGTGCCGCTGGGCAAGACCGAAGGCTAGCCGCTACTGGATTGACAGGTCCAGATTGTAGCCAACAGTCTTGCCGGTGTCGCGGTCATTGCCCATCAGGTAAACGCGGATCGTGTAATCTCCGCTTTGGGGCAGGGCGATACGCGCGGTGTTGCCGTCGATCGAGCCGATATAGATCGCCTCACCCTCGCTGCCCGGTGGCAGGATGTTGAAATAGATCACGCCGTTGCCATTGGTATCGCTGACCTGCAGATCGGCGAAAAGCTCTTGACCGGCCTGAGCGCCCAGCTTGTAGTCGAAATACTCGTCCCCGGTGATGGTGCCGTTGACCATCGTGCCGTAATTGCCGGGTTGGAATTTGACCTCGGCTAAGCGTTGGGCCGAGGCCGAAGTGGCCAGACCCAGGATTGCTGCGATAAAGATCAGGCGTTTCATCATGCACTATCCTCCGACGAATGACGGCAGCTTAGCACAACGTGTCTCTGCCGTCAGATTCGTAGAAAGGGCTGGAACAGGCGCGGCATCAGCTTGTTGAACTTCAACGGTGCGTCGGTCACGGCCAGACAGATGCAATCCTCGGACATATCGGCCGTGGGCGTGTGATGCAGGTCCTCATCCGCGATCTCGACATCGCCGCGAGCGAAATGGTCGACCTCATCCGAAAACGCCCCTTGCAAGACCATTGTCAGCTCCATCCCGTTGTGGCTGTGGTCCGGTACGGCGGCCCCAGCGGGGATAAACAGCAATCGCGCGGTTGCTTCACTAGTAGTCGGCAAGATAGCCTGTTTCACACCCATGCCGATTGAGCGCCACTTGATCGCTTCAACATTTCCGCCCACGTAATCCTGCAACGGAGCAGGCAGGACCGAACATCCCGGTTGGACTGGTTTTGCAATCGGTGCACCTTGCGCAATCAACGCCATGGTTGCCGCAAGCGATCCGTCGCTCATCCGAGCGGCGCTTTCCTGATCTTCCAGAACACAGCCCCCGACGGCATCAAAGCTTTCGGCCCGCGCGCGGCAGTGGTCGCACAGAGACAGATGCGTAGCGACCATGAGGTCGAACGCTTCGGGCAGATTGCCTGCGGCGTAAGCCATCAGCAGGTCATCCGTCAGGTGATGTTTTATGTTTTTGCTCATCGTCGTTGTCTCAATTCATCGAATGGCGCAAGCGGTCCAACGCCAATCTAATTCGCGATTTGATCGTGCCCAGTGGTAATCCGGTTTGCGAGGCAATTTCTCGGTGGCTCAGGTCACCGAAATAGGCCTTTTCGATCAATTCTCTTTGCGCCTCTGGCAACGCGGTCATCGCGTCGCGCAGCTGCGCGGTTTCCTGTTGCAGCGCCATAATGTCGTGCTGGTCCGGCTCGGCCTCGGGTCCCCATCCCAGATCTTCGGGCTCGGGGCGGCGTTGCTTGCGCAGCACGTCAATGCGCTTGTTCCGAGCAATCGTGAACACCCAAGTGGCCACCGTTGCGCGGGCCGGATCGAATAGATGCGCCTTGTGCCACAAGGTCGCCATCACCTCTTGCGCACATTCCTCGGCCAGGGTCACGTCCGACCCCGACTTTATCAGGAACGCTTTGACCCGAGGCGCAAAATGCTGGAACAGCTCGGCAAATGCCGCCTGATCCTGCGCGTCGCGGATACGGGCAACATGGTTAACCCATTCCGTTCTGGTCTCGCAATTGCCGTCTGCGTGGTTCACCGGTCGTCCTTTTACTCGTTGTTTCCCGCGCGGGGGCATTACAACGGGCTTTTCAGCCACCGGTTCACCCAAGCTCGCGGTATCGATCTCGGTAAACATACTCTTTTTACGCGGGCTGTCCCAACTTGGATCACTAAGCACGAAAATTTTAATCCAAACGAGCTGTCTTGTCGTAGTATCCCTATGAATTGGCCGCAAAAAATAAGCGCTGTTTGATCAAATCGCGGGCAGAATGGAAAATGTGGAATGAACCGGATAGACCATATTGCAGGGCAAACCTATCATGGGCGTAAAGGGGCCATCGAAAACGCATTTCGTTATTCGGTCGACTACATCCTGTTTGACCCCGAGAAAAAGGCCGCAACGCCGCGTCTGTTTTCCTTGAACGGCGCAAACATTACGAACTGGAGAGATAGGGACCACGGCGGTGCGCCAGGTAAGGGGCGCGGCGCGGCTTGGTTGCGTGAACAGTTCGATGCGCTGGGCGTTTTGCAGCCGGCGCACATCATGCTGCTGACGCAACCCCGTGTTCTGGGCCATGTGTTTAATCCGGTCAGCTTCTGGTTCTGTTTCGATGATTGCGACAACCTTTACTCAGTGGTGGCTGAGGTAACGAACACTTATGGCACGCGGCACAGCTACCTGTGCCACAATGCCAATTTCGCGCCCATCCAACCCACTGATCGCATCGTGGCAGACAAGCTGATGCATGTATCGCCATTTCAGAAGATCGAAGGCTCTTACACGTTTCGATTTGACTACCGCGCTGACCGGGTTGGTATTTGGATTGATTATGGGCGCAAGTCAGGGGGGTTGATTGCCACTCTTACCGGCCCAAGGGCACCTTTGACCGATCGCGCGATCCTCTGGTCTTTGGTGCGACGTCCGTTTGGGGCGCGGCGTGCCTTCACTTTGATCGTGTGGCAGGCGCTTAAACTGAAATTAAAAAAGGCCCAATTCCGTCCTTTCCGTACCGCACCCGTTCCGGATCATCCAATTTCTCGGATACGCAAGTCATAACCCGCCGCTGTTTGCGTAAGATCAAAGACTCAATCCTTTGAGAATGGTTCTGGTAGTAAGTAAGTCGCGAACACGAGGAGTTGGGACATGTTGGAAATCTCGGCAAGAAAAATAGCTCAGGTCGCCATGATGGGGCGTGAACTGGACCGGGCCGAGGGCGAATTGCGCGCTTTTATTGGCCGGATGAGCGAAGACGAGCAGGCCGAACTGGTTGCCGTCATGTGGATCGGACGTGAAAGCTTTTTCGCGGATGATCTGGCTGAAGCTGTCGCGACCGCCAAGTCCGAGGCGTCGACTCCTTGCGCGGACTACTTGATTGGAACACCGCACCTGTCTGACCATTTAGAAAACGGTTTGGACGCCTTGGGCATTTCGGTTGAAGACGTCGAAAACGATCTGATGTAAGGTCGTGCGCTCCGTAGGCGATCCGCAGCGGGGTCGAAAGACCCGACACGCGTCCAGAAATATGGCCTGGCCTATTCTTTTAGTGGCCGACAGTACTTGCCGAGCCAGTACGCCAAGGCCGTCAATCGAAGATCGTTCAGGCCCTGACCTCACGGGCACGATGACTGAACATTGCCTGACCTGATTGAACGTCTGTCCGGAAATCCGCCACTCGACCGGGAAGCGAGCGATAGAACTGACGCAAGCCAGGCTCGATTTCGACCGCGATGGCCAAACAGTGCCCGCACAACTGCTCGATCCTATCGTACGGCTGCCGGTCTCGGATTGCGGAAATAAGTTCGTTATGTGCCTCTGAAAGCCGTTGAAACGACGCGCTGTCCAGCACGGTGTTGTCTCCGATAAGAACGAACACCGCTTCGAGATCCGTTTTGCCTTTCAGATCGACAAATCCGGCTTCAAGCATTGCCATATCCTGATGCGCTGCGTTGTAGACTGAGTGCGAAACAACGATGTCGTAATCGACATGGCGACAGCTTTGTTCAATGCGGGCCGCCACGTTCACTACATCACCGATGACCGTATAGTTGAACCGGCTGCGTGATCCGATATTGCCGACGCAGGCGTGTCCCGTGGCGCATCCCGTGGCAAGGGCAATCGGTGGTCGGTCCTGCATCACCTTCGACGCGTTGAATGCAATCAGAGCTTTGCGCATCAACAATGCCGCGTGCGCAGCGCGACAGGGGTGGTCTTCTACCGGCAAAGGCGCATTCCAAAACGCCATAACTGCATCGCCTATGAATTTGTCGATTGTACCTCTTTCATGCAAGATCTGGTCGCCCACCTGCGAGAAAAGTTCGTTCAGCAAGGTCACCAGTTCGGTTGCGGACACGGATTCAGAGAGTGGAGTAAATCCCCGTATGTCCGAGAACATGACCGTGATCTCCTGCGTCTCGCCGCCTAGTTTCAAACGGTGGCCGGACTGCTCCATTTCGTCGAGGATTTCCGGTGCTACGTAATGTGAAAAAACCTTGCGGATTTCGTGCTTCTCACGCTCGGTTGAGACAAAGAGATACCCGGCTAACAAGCCGAAATTGGCCATTCCCCCAGCCAGAGGGAACGTCACATCAAACAAGATCAGCTGATTTTGAAAAGCAAGCCAACTTGTGCCGATGACCACAGCAGCGGCTAAACCCCCAGCAACAAATGATGCAACTGCCCCAAAGCTGGACATGACAGCGATCACGATCAGGCCGAGCAACACGAAAGACAGCAGCTCCAGCGCAGCGGTTACATCTGACCGGCTCAGCATTTCGCCGGTCAGGATCTGTTCCAGCAATTGTGCGTGGATGGAAACGCCGGGAACGGACTCGCCAAGTGGCGTCTGGTGCATGTCGAACAAACCTGCTGCAGAAGTGCCAATCAAAATGATCCGGCCTTCGATTTCAGCTTGCAGCGCGGGGTCATCAGGACTTGTCATTACGTCATTGGCCGACAGGTAGAGCTCGGGTTGGTCGCGCCTGTATCTGATCCAGACCTCGCCGTTTTCAGTGGTCGGCAACCGAAAATCACCAAGCTCGACCGCAAGCATAATGCCCTCTTCATCGGATGATCCCTCGGCCAGCACAAAGGGCGCGCCGATTGCCACCCTGAGTGCTTCGATGCCAAGGCCGGGAAGTGGACCGCTGGGGCCGTTCCAAAGAACCGGAACGCGCCTTACAACGCCCGTTCCCCCCAGGGGTGAGACATTCACACCGCCAATGCCAGCAGCGCTGCGCCCCAGAGGCGGCGCAATTGGCGTCCAGAACGGGACAGAGACCAGCCCGGATGCCGGTTGTTCACCGACTTCAATAATGCCTGCCTTCGGTGTAATTTTGGCACCTTCCTGCGAGACCCGGGCAGCAGTTCCCAAGACAACGGGCCAATTCGCTACTTCCAGACCGAACAGAACGTCGTAGTCCATCTTCTGTGCATGGTGTTCGACCGTCAGAACACCCGCCAAGGCAGGGTCGTTTAGCAACCGCGCAGGCGAGTATCTGTCGGGCTCGACAAACAACATATCAAAAGCGATTGCCGCAGCGCCGCTTTCGCCCAGGTTTTGCACCATCTGGGCCAATAGCGTTCGGGGCCATGGCCATTGGCCCCAGACCGCCAGGGTTTCTTCGTCAATGTCCAGAACGCGGATCGGCAAGTCCGGGTTGTATTCGCGCGGTGAAACACGTTGCAGCAGGTCGAAGTAAATCAAACGGCTCATGCGAATGGGATAAGGGTCAATGACCCTGATGAAGCAACCGATCAGTATCAAACCCAGCCCGACCAGGCGAAAACCGCGCCGCCGTCCCGTTTTTTCTCTGGATTTCCCGGTCAAGTGTGCCTCCGATAACATCGGGCGAGGGTTGCCCGGTTTGGGTTATCAGCTCGCTGACGCGTCTGCGTGCGCTGGCACGTCACTGTGCCGTAGAAAGGGCGCATGTACTCAAGCGTCGCCCCTGTCTCGCTTACCTTTCCCGCGCCCTTGACCTTTCCCGTGCCCTGGCCCCTTGCCCTTTCCGGGGTTGTTAACCCCACCAGATGGCCCGCCCCGACCCGCTGGGTTAGAACCATCAGCCTGACCCGACCTGCTTTTTGGGTCCGAAGGCTCCGGTGCAGGCGGCTCGGGCGCAGGCGGCTCGGGCGCAGGCGGTTCGGGTGCAGGCGGTTCGGGTGCAGGCGGCTCCGGCGCAGGCGGTTCAGGTGCCGGTGGTTCCGGCGCAGGTGGCTCAGGGGCGGCGGGGGGGTCAGCTGCCGGTGGGTCTGCACGGGGGGCAGCAGTGATTTTTGCTTGCTGCCGGATGCGTCGCGGTGTCGGTGCGTCGGACTTAATGGGTGGCAATGGAACGGATTCAGCTGCGCAGCCACCAATCCCGACTTTAAGCGGGCTTAGTAGTTCGTCTTGAGACTGTACGAAAGGAAAGCCAGTCTTCAGCGCCAACTCGTATTGTTCCTGATCTATAGGTCGACCAACATTGCCGCGCTGAGTGGTCGCGAACAGACTGCACTGTCGCCCAGTGGAGCGGCATGTACCGCCGAGGCCACACATTCGAACAGTGCCATCCAAAACCAGCATTGCGCTTTGCGTTCCGGGAACAACCCACATGTCGAACGTTGTGCCCCGAACAGCCATGGTGGCTGTCGGGGTTTGGATGGAATATGCCCTTTTCTTACTTTTCCCCGAGATGAAGCGAAAACTACCGCCCAATGCCTGAACCGCAAAGGACTTTGCTTTTTGCTTGCCGCGCAACATGGTCACATCAAGTACCATGCTGGCGTTCGGTCCGATCGCTATTTTGGTTTCATCGACAAATATCAATTGAACCAATCCATTTTGGTCCGTTGTTATGGCGTCGCCAGACTCGACCTCCATACCGGACCGTAAGGGCTGTGATTCTCCGCTTCTGACGATTTGTGCGCCTTGTTTGACACCGACGACTTTTCCTATGTTGGCCCAGACTTGCACAGGTACAAGCAATATAGACAACACAACGCAAAATACTTTTAACCAGGCCAAGCTTATATACCCCCAATAGCTTAGAAATGGGCTGAACGCCCACTGCCCGGTTTTGCCCCCATTAAATTTAATCTTATCGGTTTCTTAAATATGTATAAGCAAATATGCCTTAAACCATGTCCTGTTGGCAAGTTTTCTGACTCGCCCTGCTTCCATACCCAACTCGGCGTCATGCGTTGGAACGGTTTCTCGGCGCGCACTTACGCCAACTAGGTGTGTCTTTTACGAATTCTAATGCCACCTTTGGGCCGTAAGTTAGAAAAATAACAGCAGCTGGGAAAATCGCCTTGTAACTGGTCGCCGGGCAGGGATATACCGGCCAACGGAGACGTGGCCGAGTGGTCGAAGGCGCTCCCCTGCTAAGGGAGTAGGCGGGAAACCGTCTCGAGGGTTCGAATCCCTTCGTCTCCGCCATACATCTTGTGGCTTAAATAATTTTTTGAAAACAAGTAATTAGACGCAAGCGAAGTGGCGCCACCCCACACGCTTCCCCCCCCCACATTTTTCTAAGAGGCAAGTGCGGGCAATGTGAATCACGAAGGGGGAGGTGCTGGATGGTTCTGGAGAGAAATGTTGATAGGCGGACGGATCAATATCATCTTCAAAACCCAACCTCGTAGCCAAAGCTTGCTGAGTTTTTGCAGTAAATGGTTATCTGATTGGAGTTGAATCCTCTGCTAATTGGAAGCATCCTTCCAGAACTGCTGTTAAGGTTTTGAGAATGGCCAAAGAACCAGACCCAATCAAAAAAGTTCGGCTGAAGCCAATGACTAAAAGTCAACTGGTTGCTGCACTTGCAGAAGAGTCCGGCCTTGGCCAAGGTGGAGCAGCATCTGCACTCGACGCTTTGGTGGAAATTATTACACGAGAGGTATCCAGAGGTGGCGCAGTAACACTACCCGGTGTAGGAAAAATCTACTGCCGAGAGCGACCCGCCAGGATGGTCCGAAACCCTGCAACGGGTGAACAGTTCAAAAAAGAGGCAGACAAGGTCGTAAAAATGACAATTGCCAAGGCCCTTAAAGACTCTGTCAACGGATAAGAATCTTAGCACGCTGTAAGTATTGCGTCGAATAGTTGTGGGATGACGGCGACGGCTATTCCAATCACTGCAAGGAATAGAGCAAATTGAAATAGTTTCGAGTTTTTGGTGAGCTTCTCATCATTCTGAACCGAGTGCGTGTCTGCAAATCCACCTAACTGCGTAATCACTTTTTCAAAATCAATATTGTTCTTTATGTCTTCTTCTAAATCGGAAAACATAGCACCAGGCATGTGAAAGTCGATTGGGCGCGCCGAAAATCCAGCCAAAAACGCCGCGACCCCCAGTAGAAACGCACCGCTCAACAATAGTATTGGGCTGGTTGCGTCCTTGGCCAGACCACCCAACACCGCCGCCGCTGCCAAACAAATTCCTGCAAAAGCCATCGCTCTTGCATCTGCTGACAGCGCAGCAGTCAATTGTACTTCGAGACGCTTTTCACTCAGGCGGTATGCTTCTTGGTGCAACCGATTTGTATTGTCCATCATAGAACCCCATGAGGTGTGACGTGAAGCCTAGTTTAGCAAAAGAACCGCGGCCAGTAAAAAAGGGTGGAGACGATCCTAAGCCCAGATCATGTAGCTTTTAGTTAGTCCGCATCGGCAAGGTAGTAAGGCGTGTGTCGTGCGATGGTGATCCAATCGTAGCGATGTTGGTCACATTCCCGCGTTGTTCGTGAAGCACATTTAATGCAAAACCATATTAGGATTGTGACGCAACGTTGTTGGGGGTCGCACGGCATTGGGATTGGGACACGCAGCAAACTTTAATCCTATCCTAAGGCATACCCTAGGTGCCATGCATATTAATGGGGGCCAACCTTCCCTATAAGGACGAATATCGCTCTCACCTTTTTCTGTCTTAAATTAGTCTAAGGGAGGCCGTCAGTTGTCACATACCTTTGATCCCCCGTCGATCATACTGCCAGCGGTGACATTGCCTTTTTCCAGAGCATCGAATGCACTTTGATAATCATGCTAGTCAAACGCGCCGCGCGAACTGGCGGAGGCGGATTAAGCTCATCAGATTGGGTCAGACGTGGAGCGGGCTTATGCGCGATCGGATTTGTTGGAAAGGCGGCAGGTAATGATGAACGCTTGTGCTGGAGCGGAGAGGCAACTGGTATCACCGTCGCGCCCATGAGTGGCGTTTGACGACCAAGCCGACGCAGATCCGATCCGGCAAGAAAGCCGCTACCAATAATTGGCGGTTCTGGCAGCCCCAAAAAACAAAACGCGGTTCTGAGACGGACCCGTCACCTTCATCTGTGGTTTTGTTCGAGAACCCTAAGACCTCTGATGGTTCCATCTCAGAACCGGTCAGGCCGGTATCTCTCCGATCGGTCGGTTCTGATTTGGAACACTAATACTAACCACTCTGTGAGAAGCAAAGAGACATACGGAGGAAGAATGAAGGTCGACTAAGGAGCAGGTCAGAGCATCCCAACCCAAGGGGGGTAGGTCAATCATCATCGCTTTCGCTCTGCACACCGACCCACCCGCTGTTTACACATATCCGCAATTCAGAAATTCGAGGCACAGAATGCCCAGACCAAAGATACCACTTGGCAAGGCGATCCTGACAGGCGCCGCAAAGAAAGGCCCCCAGCGGTACAGAGAACGAAACGAAACGGAAGGTCTGGGCGAGCTCGGGGGGGCGCGCCGAATTATCTCAACGAGACTGAAAAGGTCGTCTGGCGTGCCTTTGCAGACGAATTGCCCTGGTTGGTTCACAGCGACCGTGCCTTGTTGGAATCGGCGTGGATCCTGAGGGCTCGAGTACAGGTCCAACGGGACCTCAGCGCGGCGCTGTTGAGAGAACTTCGTTTACACGTCAGCGCATTGGGCGGGAGCCCAACCAACCGCAGCAATATTCAGGTTCCTGAAGCAGAGGCGGAACACAATCCGTTTGATCGGTTCGCGTAGAGCAAAAGCGCAATGGGTATTCAGTATTGGAGGCTGCTTTCTCTTGGAAGGCAGTCTTTGATCAACAAGCAGTACCAAAAGTTAGGCAGACTGTTCTAAGTTTTTACGTGTGGAAGTTTTATCAAAAAATTATTGAGCAATTCATATCCCGCCAATCTTCGGTCTCGCACCTGGATCGATATCGCAACAGGAGCGCTTCAGCCCTTACGAGAACGTTGATAATCGCAACTGGATTACCTTCAGAGGTCCATCGCCAACCGAAATTTTGGTGGGGAGCCAGAAAGCCTTCTCTTGTCCATCGCCCGATGTACAAGCTCTACATGGAATCTGTTGTGACCTTCTCACCCCAGAGCAAGTGTGACCGCAGGCTGCTACAGTGGACTCCATTCGGTCAAGCGATGATACTCGTGAGAGGCTTCTATGCGCTCGAAGCTGACACCCGACAGATTTGACTGAACCGCTGTCAGCCTATTTTAGAGAAAAAGGGAATTTCATATGAACAGATGGTTTTTTTCTGGGTTCGCATTGCTGGTTTCAGCCTGCAACCCACCGTCCCAGGCTCCATTGGTAACTGATGCGAACGGTCAGACTGCCATCCAAATCAACACAAGCGGGCTTACATGTTACGAGTCGACCTGTCTGGAGATAACAAGGGGCAGCGTTCGCGCGATCGGACACAAGAGAGCTCGCATCCCAAAAGGTATCGATGTCAGCAGCGGGACCGTTACCCCAGACGAGTTTAAGCGGATGCGCCAATCAGCTATGTTGGCGGGCGGACCCGGTTCTGGCAATCGGTAAACAAAGGAGGGGTCGCTTTATGTTCAACGATGACGTCCAGGCACGATGCCCAGAATGCGGATCGCCGGATACGGTGATTACAGGTGAGAAAGCCGCCTGTAATGCATGTGGGTACGAGGAGCCTTTTCTGCTCGATGAGGAGTTGCGCGACGGAGCGCATGACCTTGTGGCCAACGCGCAGACAATGGCACGGGCGAGAGACGTTCTGCAGCGATGGGATTTTGCAGGGTAAATTGCTGGCTGATGAGGCCAGAAAGCCGGAAAAGTTAAAACACGCAGTAAGGGTCTTTCAGGGGCGAAACGACGGCCGCGCTCTGGAGGCGAAAGATTTGCTGCATCCATTTATATGGGCGTAGAATTGGTCAGGATAAAGCTCTAGAGGTGTCACTCCGCGGCGAGCCGCTCGGTAAGGTTCAAGCGCTTCACTCTGCGCGCGCTGCGCTGTAATCCTCGTCCGAAACATGCTCCATCCAATCCGCAGTCTTGCCCTCGACAGACGTCTGCACAGCCAGATGGGTCATCGCACAGTCTGGCGACGCGCCGTGCCAATGCCGCTCTCCCGGCGCGAACCACACCGTATCGCCAGGGCGCAACACCTGCACTGGCTGCCCCTCAGATCCAGCCAGCCCCAAGCCTGACAAAACATGCAGCGTTTGACCGGCAGGGTGCGTGTGCCAAGCTGTCCGTGCGCCGGGCTCAAAAGTCACAGTAAGGACCTTGACCGGCGAGGGATCATTCCCTGTTACAACAGGATCAAAGCGGACGGTGCCGGTGAAATACTCATTACCGGGGAATTGAGAGGGCCGGTCCCCGGCGCGGTGAATCTCCATGATGTGCTCCTTTGTTGCGCTGCTCTTGGGGACTTAGCAAAATTCCGATTTCAAACCCAGAAGCGGGCCGGCTCGACGCGGCAATCTGAGCATCATTGTCGAATGCCCATAGCGCGATTGGAACCGGTCATAGGTTTGAGCGGGACCTACGTCCGAGTTGCGGACGATTTGGTCATTCGCTGCTCTGGGTATGATTGTCCACTTTTTTGGCAGCGAATAAATTGAGCGAAATTGAGTACTGTCCGTTAGGGAACAACTTAGGAAGAAACGCGGGTCTGATAATCCTGGATACAGTTTCTGTCGAACGCTCGAAGAGACGAACAACTAGTTAACGAGTATGAGTTCCAATCTACCCAACTGCACCGCTCTGAATTTTTGAGAGTTAGTCAAAAGTAGTCTGATCAAGCAGATTATGGGCGTTTTTCACGTCGACTGTTAGCTCTCCTCCTATGATAGTTTCTAAGACAGCATTTAAGCCAAAGCTGGGAGTGGGGGTCTGTCTAAATTTTTGGCAACTCTTTATGTAGTCTATAACAATCCGAAGTTCGTACATCCTTGCCTGCTGTCGTTTTGCCGTGTTCAAAGCCTCACAAAACTCTACTTCGGCGAACCGACTTTCAGAAATTGCGAGCGCATATACGCGGTCGGTCTCAGCTTGCGCCCATCCTTCGTTTGTAAGGCTTTGGTACCTGCGGGCCTCGGCTAACAACTGCAAGGCACTTTCCCGATCACCCGTTTTCAACGTGAGTTCCGCAATCATCGTCAAAAAGAAAGGTTTGTAATTCCCAGCTCCGCTGGCCCACCACGCTTCCGATGCTTGTCGCAATGCGTGGATGTTTTCGGGCTCAGGGGAAAGGTAGGCATCCACCCAGCTTCGCCAGAGCGTTGCAGTCAGCGACATGAAGGTGAACGAATGTTTTGAAGACAGTTCCTCCAACTGATTTGCGGCTTCAATGACTTTTCCAGGTTCGCGGCGCAGAAGATAGAGCATGCACAGGTAAGTTAGCGACTGTGCTATGCTGTGCGCATGCTCCAGCTTTTGAGCTGCAGCAACCGCTTGTTTTTGTATCTCAAGTGCTTTGTCTGGCGCACCGCGCATCCATACAGCCATGCTTAAAAAGCACGACGTTATCGCTGCGTGGTCCGAACCGTATATGTAGGCCAGGTGCCCATCGCGTTTCCGACTGTAAAGCTCTAGCGCTTTGCTCAAATGCTCGTATGCAGGGTTTAGTTCTCCAATGTGAAACAGCACTGCGCCCATGGCTCGATGCCCTACCATCTGATGGTGTGTCTCGCCCGTTGTATCTGCCAAATTCAGCAACTGCGCTGCAACACTTCTGGCTAAATCATACTCAGCACGCACCAAATGGAAGGAATACAAGCCATTCAAAACAGGGAACAGATGTTCTGTTTCGTCCACCCGTTCACACAAGTCGCGTATTCTTGCATAAACGGTCCCTGTTTCATCGGCGGCTATTCCTGCAGTTGATCGTAGAACACCTGCTCTGAGAACCTGAACCTCGATTTCTTTCTGATCCCGCTCAACACCATGAGACAGTTGACTCAACTGCTCGATCGCCAAGGAAAGCTGTGTGTTCGCCTCGATATTGGCGGAACGTTGGACTGCGCGTTGGCCAGCGAGATAGCGATAGTCGATTGCCTCCTTGCTCATACCTGCCATCGTGTAGTGGTGCGCAAGTATTTCCGGACTGGCATCGCCAATATGGGTCGATTTGCCACTTAACGCTCGCGCTACTCGTGTGTGCAAGACCCTGCGCTCGCTCTTTAAGAGACTGTTGTAAGCTGTGTCGCGAATTAGGGCGTGGCGATAGCTGAAAGTTTCAAGGTTTTCTTCTTTAGAAACTGTCACAATGCCTGCGTCGACCAAAAGTTCCAATCCCGTACGCAACGCCTTGTCACTGATCCGAGCGACCTTGGCGATCAACGGAAAAGAAAATTGAGGTCCGATAACCGCCCCAATCTGGGCGACCTCCTTGACGGAACTCAGTCGGTCAAGTCGCGCCATAAGTGCATCATGCAACGTGCTTGGGACCGAGCTTGCCGGGGACGCCCCACCTTTCGAGTATGCGTCCCTTCCTTTTGTCAAAACCCCTGATTCCAATAGATCTTTTGTCACTTCTTCGACATATAGCGGGACGCCATCGGATCTGGCAGCGACGACATTGTACATTTCGTCAGAAATCGAATGCCCTTTTGCAACTTCGTCCACAATGCTTTTGACCTGGTGAAAGTCCAATTGCTTCAAGACCAATTTAGAAAGGTTGGATTTCAATGCCCACCCCGGGTCAAATTCAGGTCTGAACGTCATCACGACCAATACTGGAAGGTCATGAATCCGATCAGCAACTCGGTCAAGCAACAGTTTAGTTGTCGGATCAATCCAATGCGCGTCCTCAAACAAGAGCAACACTGGCTTTTCCTCAGCCTGCGAAGTCAGATTGCCCAACAGCATTTCTAAGGTCTGATTCATGAGTTGCTGTGGCGTCAGATTCAGTTCACCCAATTGGTCTTCAAAAGGAACCGAAAGTAGGGACGCGGCCAGTTTCAGAGTGTGATCCGACTGGTCTCTTAGAACAGAGGATATCTTTCTGAGTTTCAATTCGTTTTTGTCGTCTGCACGAAGGCCTGCAGCATTCTCAATTTGGCGAATGGCCGGATAAAACGCACTCGCGTAATGGTAGGGAGAACACTGATATCGCGTTTGAGTGTGCGACATCGTCGGAATGCTCTGCCTTAATTCTTCGACTAATCTAGACTTGCCAATTCCTGGCTCACCGGACACCAGCACAACTTGTCCTTGACCGCCACTTGCCAACTTCCACTTTTCATTGAGGGTTTCATATTCTGCGGCGCGTCCGATCAAAGGGTTCAGTAACTCGTCTTCCTCTGCCATGAAACGGCTGACTGTTTCCCGTGCTCCTGTCACCTGCCAGGCTTCGACCTCTCTGGCAAAACCTTTAAGCTTGAATGCGCCACGCAGAACGTATTCGAAAGCATCACCCGCCAAATGATGAGTATTGGGAGCGACGATCAATGTCCCGGGTTCAGCCATTGCTTGTAGACGTGCGGCTAGGTTCGGCGTCTCGCCCATCGCCGTTCCGTCCTCAAACATTTTTTCACCACGTAAGTCACCGACAACAACCAACCCAGTTGCGATCCCAATTCGGACATTCAGTTTCGCATGAGTGCGGATAGCTGGAATTTCCTCGATAATACGAAGACCTGCGCGAATGGCTCGCTCTGGGTCATCTTCGTGCGCATAAGGAAACCCGAAAAAGACCATTATCCCATCACCATAGTAACTTGCGATGTGGCCATCAAAAGCTGCCACCGACGCAGCGCAGGTTTCTTTGAACAATCGGAGTACTTCCGCCAAATCTTCCGGATCGACGCGCTGGGATATTTCCGTTGATCCAACCAAATCTATAAACATGACGGTAAGCTGCCGGCGCTCAGCGACGATCGCGGGACCTAACGCAGTGTTGTGCGAGTAAGTCTCTCCCTTTGCTTCAGCTCGAACAGCTTTCATGAAACGGCGCCTAGGACCTAGGGGAAGCCCGATTTTAGTGAGATCTTTGTCCGTTAATTCGGTTAGATCGCCTAGTTCGATTTCATGTTCTGCAAACGACCCAGCATACTTGGACAAGCCATGTTTCTCTAGCCAGCGCGAGATTTCAGACATTTGATCCTTTCGCGTGCGGCGACTGCAGAACTATCACCTGCGATGCACCAGCATGCATCCCTTTCTCCGGTTGGTCGTTGCGGTTTACTGAGTCGCAATTTCCGCGCACTTGAACTCTTTTTTCGCATTGAAAATCACCGTATCGGATTTGGTCAAGGACTTCGTCGCTCTGGATGGGACGGGTCCTTCGGCATCGGGTCGGTACAACGTGATGGTATCGTAACATAAATATTTAGTGCGGTTCCGTATTCAGTGGATAGCTGCATTTCTTCTATGGGCTTGGAACAGTCGTTCGCTGCACTCGGCGTGAATGACTGCTATTCGGACTTGGCCGTCATTCGATCTGGAGCCTTCGCTGAAGCAGCATTTGCTCGCGGTCGAGGCATACTTATTGTCGCGGCGCGGCGAGTGTAACCAATCAGGTCATTCGCAGGCGTTGTATTCGCGTTGACGGAAACCGTACCTTCGCCGCAACTCGGTCGGACAATCAAGACGCAGGATATGGCAGGCATTTGAAAATTGGCTCTAGCTTCGTGTTTGAGCTGATCAGGAACGAGGCATCAAGAAGTGCATCTATTTGCTGTTAAGCTTTTTTTGACGAGCATAATCTTGTTTTTCGATACGGGACTCGACGCTACTGCCGAACCCGATAGCCGGAAGCAATGATCCGGTTAATGAGAATGGCGGCGGCCTGGTGTATATCATTGTCTTCGTTGTTGCCGACCGCTGCTTCTTGGGCAGCGGCTGCGTCACGCAGAACTCCCACAATTTCATGTTCGGGCAGGAGCTCACGATCTTTGATTGCAAGCAAAAGCGCTTCACAAATTGAGAGTGCGGCCATTCCAGAGTGGTCTTGCCGGTCAGCCATGGTAGACGTCCTTTTTTAACAGGCGTCCAAGCAAGGAAGCGCCACAATGAATTGCATCATACTGGCATAGATTGCTGTATACTTAACTGATCGAAAGCAGTCTTGGCGTCGGATAGTTTCGCGGGCTGCTCATCGATGAAGGAAGAACACTTGCGCACTATCAAAAACAGTCCACTCACCCGAAAGCTTTCAAACTTCGTCGCTCTTACTGAGGTTGAACTTGCGGCATTGGCACGCCTGCACAAGCGTCGCAGAACCTTTGAAGCCGGACGTGACATTGTGCATCAAGGGCAATCAGAGCAGGCTGCCTACATTCTGGCCTCGGGCTGGGTTTGTTCCTACAAAACCCAGACTGACGGGTCGCGTCAGATCGTCGATTTCCAAATACCGGGTGACTTTCTGGGCTTGCGAAGCGTTCTGCTGCACACCTCGGATCACAGCATAGAACCAATCATGGAAATCCAAGCCATTGAAGTAGTAGTGGATGATCTCCTGGACGCATTTGCGCAAACGCCCCGGCTGGCGACAGCAATTCTTTGGGCGGTCTCTCGAGATGAAGCGATGGTGGTTGAGCACCTGGTCAACATAGGACGGCGAGATGCGGGTGAGCGCATGGCGCATTTTCTATTGGAACTTGGTGTGAGGCTGTCTCAGGTCGGGATGGCAAGCAAGACGGGATACGCCTGCCCACTGACACAATACCACCTTGCCGATGCACTGGGACTGAGTGCCGTACATGTTAATCGTGTCCTACGGCAACTGCGGGAGAAGGGGCTGGTTACTTTTCAATCCGGGCAAGTGGTATTTGATGATTATGAAGGACTGGTGACGTTGGCCGGTTTTGACCCCACTTATCTGGATCAGGCCGGGCCACTGTTGAAGCAATAAGTTCACCCCTACAGCGATGCCGGGATTTTGATGATCGTTGCCTGTTAGAGACGGAATTCGCTTCGGCAGATTTGGGATTTCACTGAAAAAGAAGCGCAAGATAAATGCAGTCCGACTATGGTACTGGATTTCCTGCGCTTCTTAATTACTCGTTAAGAACACGCCAGCAAATATCCCGCCAACACACATCACGTTGCCAGAATCCAAACATCGTTGCACTGACGCAGGTTAGTCAATTTTTGGCGGCACCTGATCCTCGGGCACCAAATGCATTTGAGATTCCAATAAAATCTCAGGTCATTGGCCACAGACTAACATCGATCAGCGCGCGTCTGCCATTTGCACATTATTCTAAATTACAACGCCGGTACTACCGTGGCGCTTACGAGCGTAATCCGCGGCAGATTGCGCGGGGAAGATCCAACAAACTATATGGAGGACTAAGGTGAGCACGAGATCGTCCAGTTCTTTGGTGACGTTTTCAAATCCGTTCTCTTTGTCCGGCTATCCAGATGAACTTCCTGCAGGCGAGTATGAAGTAGTTGTTGAAGAAGAACTACTACAGGGCCTGAGTTTCGAAGCATATCGAAGAACCGGAACCTACCTGACAGTTCAGGGCAAAGGCAGCAAGCCAGGCCGCACGGAAATGCGCCCAATTGACCCAGAAGATTTTGAACGGGCGCTCAAGCAAGACCAGACCTTGGCCACATCTAACAATGACAGCGATGCAGCGCTTTCCCGCAGGAGGAATAGATTATGAACACTCCCGAATGGCTTAAACCCGGAATCTACGGCGCCTTGATCGGAGGGGTTTTCGTAGGCGTTGTTGGATTTTCTTGGGGTGGATGGATGACAGGCGGTAGTGCGGACAAGATGGCCAACGCGATGTCCCGCGACAGTGCAATAGCTGCGTTGGTTCCTATCTGCGTCGACATGGCGAGAACTGACGCCCAACGCGCCGAAAAAATAACGACGATCAATGAGGCTTCTACTTTCAAGCGTAAGGATGCCGTCATGGCGGCTGGCTGGGCAACGGTGCCGGGATCCCAAACTCCTAACAAAGACCTGGCGCAGGCCTGTATCGAGGGGCTGAACCTGGATGGATCGTAACTCAATCACTCAACATTCGGACAACGCCGTTTGCATCAGGGCAAATCGAAAAAATCAGTACCGGTTTTGCGCTCACTTAATGGCTGCGTTGTTTGTTGTCGTCTTCAGCAGTTTGGCGGGCTCCTTTATCTCATCAAGTCCCGCATCGGCCGAAACAAATTCGATCCCGGATAACGCGCATCCCAAAAAGTATGGCGACGGTTGGAAATGCGATTTGTCCTATCGGTTGAAAGGCGAAGAATGCGTGGCCATTGTCGTGCCGGGAAATGCCTACCCCACAAACAGAACCTATGGCTCAGGGTGGGCATGTATGCATGGCTTTGTTGAAGTTGGCGGCACCTCATGCACTGAAGTGATTGTGCCTGAGGGTGGATATCTCGATCCATCAGGTGAGAGGTGGCGGTGCCTGCGTGGATACACAAGAGTAGACGATAGCTGCCAGAAAATCGTGGTGCCGGATAATGCTTACCTGACGAATAGCACTTATGGATCTGCATGGCGTTGCAACCGTGGCTACGAAAAAGACGGAGAAGCATGCGTGGCAGTAGCGGTGCCGGAAAACGCTTTTCTGAACGCATCAACCAGCGGGCGTCCCTGGACGTGCGAGCGTGGGTATTTTGAGCGCGACGGACGGTGCGATGCCGTCTTTGTGCCTGAAAACGCTTTCTACGATGACGCGATCCATGGAGTTGGATGGAAATGCGAACGTGGCTACGAGGCGTCCGGTGATCGCTGCAATGCAATCGAGCTACCGGCAAATGCCCATATCGACCGATCCGGCAATGGGTGGCAATGCCACAAAAACTATCATCGATCAGAAGGGCTGTGTGTTCTGAACCAGTGAGAATTCAGACAGAAAGCCCACTTTCCCAAACTTCACAATTTTTGCCCGTCCTTACCAAGGACGCGCGTTTCACACTCTAAAAAGGAACAAATATGAAACCCGTATCCATTGCGTCGGATGCCAAGCAGTTCATTGCCAGCGATGCGCAAAAGCTGGCGCCTGAACAAGCAGTTTTTCCAGAGCTTCACCGCAAGACACTCGTGACAGATACACCGACTGCAATTGTGTATTGCGAAGGAAACTTCGCAAAGATCGATGGCAAGACGGCTAATGGTCTCGTTCGACATTCACAGGCCTATCGCGTTCTTTCGGTGATCGACAGCACGTATGGCGGTTGTGACAGTGGCAAAGTGCTTGATAATATCGCAAATCAGGTTCCCATCTTCGATGATCTTGATGCCGCCGTCGCTAATGAAGCTACGATCCCCGACACTTTTATTTACGGAATGGCGCCGGCCAGCGGCAGAATGTCCCTTGAGGATCGCGAAGTTGTTTTGGATGCGATAACGCTCGGAATGAACATCGTCAGTGGGCTGCATGAATTTCTTAGCGATGACAAGGAGCTCGCCGGATTTGCCAAAATTCACGATGTCACGATACGCGACATTCGCAAGCCGCGGCCAAATCCCGACCTGCGCCTGTTAGATGGCAGTATTGGAGACGTCCAGGCGATCCGCATCGCGGTGTTCGGCACCGATTGTGCAATTGGAAAGCGTACAACCGCGACAATCCTGACCGGCGCACTTAACGCGCATGGGATCAAAACAGTTTTGGTCAGCACCGGCCAAACTGGCTTGATGCAGGGCGCCAAGTATGGTGTCGCGATGGATTCGGTGCCGCCGCAATTTTGTTGTGGCGAACTTGAGCGCGCTGTCGTTGCGGCATCCGAGGGTGAGCACCCGGATGTAATAGTGATCGAGGGCCAGGGCGCGCTAAGCCATCCGGCTTTTTGCACATCAGCCTTCATTCTGCGAGGCAGTCAGCCACATGCAGTTATTCTTCAACACGCGCCTAAACGAAAACGTCGATGTGATTTCCCCAACATGACTATGCCCGCCCCTTGCGATGAAATCACCCTGATCGAGGCATTTGCGAACACAGAGGTAATTGGCATGACGATCAACCATGAAGGAATGAATGATGTTGAGATTTCAAAGGCCATCACAGACTACAACTGCAAATTGTATCTCCCGGTCACTGACGCATTGAACCGTCCTCCAAAAAACTTGGTGAATATGGTTCTATCTGCCTTTCCGCGCCTGCAACCCGTACGTGTTACGACGATTGAATGAGCAAGCTGCGTATCGACGTTGATCTGGACAAAATTCGGTACAACACCCGGTTCCTGGTCGACCACCTTAGACCCCGCGGAATATCGGTGACAGGTGTGACAAAAGCCGTTTGCGGTCATCCTGAGATTGCGAATGCTATGCTTGAAGGTGGCGTGACAGGGCTGGCGGACGCGCGGATCAGCAATATCATGCGTATGCGCGATGCTGGAATCTCGTGCTCCATATCCTTGATCCGAACGCCCATGCTGAGCCAGGTCGCGCAAGTCCTTGATAACTGCGATGTCAGCTTCAACACTGAGATGGACATTATCGCCAGCCTGGCCATCGAGGCGCTGGGGAAGAACATTACTCACAATATTATCCTGATGGTGGAAATGGGGGATATGCGGGATGGCATCTTGCCTGAACACCTTGAAAGCACTGTGTCTCAAATTCTTAGAATGGAAGGGATTTCTCTGAAGGGGATTGGCGCAAATTTTGCCTGTCTGGGTCATGTGGCACCCTCTGCAGGGGCAATGGAATTGCTTTCGTCGCTTGCCGCCGACACCGAACTTGCAAGTGGACCCGCTCTGGAAACAGTGTCAGGCGGCGGCTCTGCCAGTTTGCCATGGGCGCTTGGTAAGGGGGCGCCCGGAATGATCAACAACCTGCGTCTGGGTGAGGCCATCCTGCTAGGTACCGATCCCGTTTCGGGGTACGCGATCGACGGGCTCTACACCGATGTTTTTACGCTTTGGGCGGAAGTGATCGAAACGAAAGCCAAATCAAACCCAAACCCCGTTCAAATGAATCACCCTATACCTTCAATGCAGTGTGTGACTTTAGACAGTCCTTCGAATACTCGGTCGATCCTTGCCATTGGACTTCAGGACACCGATGCGGCGGGTTTAATATTCCCTGCTGGCGTCACGTTCGTCGGAGCCACCAGTGATCATATCGTTGTTGAAAACACCAATTGCCTGCTTCGCGCTGGTGGCGAGATGAAGCTGAAATTGAACTATAGTGCGCTCTCGCGAGGCATGGCTGCACCCGATGTGGCAAAGGTCTTCCGTGGTGCTAGCGCATTGGCAAAATTCAGCGCTGCGAACAATGATCGCCCATATTCGAAGTGAAGGGAGCGCACCAAGATCGTCCCGATTAAACCCAAACCTCAGTCGACCGTCTTATTCTACAGCTTTACGTAGTAAATTGGGCCATCAATGCCTATATTGGTGGTATCCGCATTCGCTTTTCACGTCCCATCTTGGCTCGTGGGTGGTGCGGACAATCAAAGGATCAAAATGATGTCTTTCAAAGACCTGACGACCAGAGCGGCTGCCGCACTGAAGGAAAACGATGCGGACGCTCCAAAAAAAGAAACGACGTCTGAAGGGCCTGACGTCGCCCTCGAAAAACCAAATCCTAAGCCTCAAAGTTCATAATATGCTGCCGGGAGTGGCTGGCTTGTTCTTGTTCACATCTCCGAATGAGCTGTATTTGCAAAGGAGAACTACCTAGATGGAGCAGATAGTCAGCAAGACAATCGCAGTCTTTTCCAGGCCGTTTACTTTCCCTGGCTTTGACGAACTACTCCCGGCGGGCGAATACGAAATAGAAACTGAGCTGTTCGCTCCACCAGATTATTTGGATCCAGAAGCCTGGAAAGCATCAGTGCTAGTCTTTCTGCATCCACGGAAATCTTACCCCGGTCTGGCGCGAACCTTGACCGTTTCTCTGGCTGATTTGGACAGTGCTCAAGCAAAGGACAAGTTGTCTTCAAAGCAGTTGTCGCAGTTCATGCTCGACCAACTTTTGGCCGATCCGATGGTGCAACTGATCATGGAAGCAGATGGCGTTTCGGAGACTCAACTTCGGCACCTCTACTCGGACTCGCTCATTTCTGAGGCAAACGACAGATCATCAGATCAACGAGCCCTTCCGCGAGGATGCGGAAGCGGCTCTCAGTATGCCTTCGCAGTCCAAACTGCTGAGAATGAAGGAATGCCGGTTCGTCCTAACAAAACCCCTCGGATTGCAGGAAGTTCCTTCAACCTCAAGGAATAGTGCGAACTTTTTTAGTACGCTCTTTTACATCCGCGGAGAAAACCAAATAGAAATCGAGGCTAAGAACTG
The DNA here is from genome assembly GCF_056534465.1 of Ruegeria sp. D3. NCBI lineage: Bacteria > Pseudomonadati > Pseudomonadota > Alphaproteobacteria > Rhodobacterales > Roseobacteraceae > Ruegeria > Ruegeria sp. D3. The sequence goes on along the minus strand of NZ_JBQFPK010000015.1, from coordinate 1,012 downwards.
ATGGAAGAACCCGACAGCGATACAGATGTGATCATATCTCGCGCCCACAATGACATGCCGCAAGAACGCCTGTGCCTTCGTTGCAGAACCCCATTCTGGAGCGAAGGGTTAGGAGAGCGAATCTGTCGACGCTGCAAGGGGTAGAGCGCGTGGCGAAATGGCCTATCGGTAAGCCCTGGGCTTGCTTGGCGTCGCTGATAAACTGACGACAGCGTAACCAGCTTTTCTGATCATGTATCATTATTTGTTATTGGCGCTGACCCAGCCTGCTGATCCAGGCCGTTTTTAACGTGGAAATTGATCGGTAATCGGTGCTGAAGACGAAGCGTTTCCGGCTGGTTTAGAGGTATCAATTTACCCGAGACCGACCAGTCTCCAGTATTCGACGCAATTCTCCCAAAAGTCTGGAATCGCCATTTCCGCGGTAGCAGTTTGGCGGGTTTCGATGGTGAGACCATCGCCGTTGGTGCGGTCATGAACCGGAAGCGGAATTGCAAGATGGCGAAGCCTGGGACAACCATAGCCTAAGCAAAAGGATTTAATTACATGCAATGAGTTAACCCCGCGCTATGCCCAACTTAGCCAAACACCTGTGCAACTCATTTGGGGGGCAATGATGCGTGGCAGGTCGTTGACTGGGCGCACAAGTTGCATGCGGCAATTCCTGATTCAGAGCTGCTTGTGCTGGAGAACTGCGGTCACTTCTCCATGGAGGATCAGCCGGAAAAAATCTCAGCGCTGTTGGCTGACTTCCTCGGCCGGAACGAGTGAAGTATCAGAAATAATGCCGCCGTTCCAATAATGGGCGTGGACGGCAGCTTTGTCCGCATGGCGGTCATTTAACGCAAATAATCCAAAGTCTGGTATTCGAAGGAGCGGCCGTTCGCGCCTAATCCTTCGGAACCCGTTTTGAGATGACGGACGGCTGCTGCCGTCCGTCAAACCGTCAGATGTCGATCTTCTCCGCGATGCTCAACGCGTCGTCGAGTTCGACCCCAAGGTACCTGACCGT